>CACYDC010000356.1 GCA_902773025.1 uncultured Ruminococcus sp. | reverse complement strand
TCAACGAGAGTTTCAAAGCCTGCCTGCATGAGAGCTGTTACGCCGCCGCAAAGTACAGCCTGCTCACCAAAGAGGTCTGTTTCTGTTTCGATTCTGAATGTAGTTTCCATAACTGCCGCACGAGCTGCACCAATGCCTGCGCCATAAGCAAGAGCAATGTCAAGAGCCTTGCCTGTTGCATCCTGATATACTGCTACGAGAGCAGGTGTACCCTTGCCTTCTACATATTCACTTCTTACAGTGTGGCCCGGAGCCTTAGGAGCGATCATGAATACATCGACATTCTTCGGCGGAATGATCTGCTTGAAATGGATGTTAAAGCCGTGAGCAAAAGCAATTGCCTTGCCATCGGTAAGGTTAGGCTCAATGTCGTTTTTGAAAATTGCAGCCTGCTTTTCATCAGGAGTAAGAATCATAATGACATCGGCTTTCTGTGTAGCTTCAGCTGTAGTGTAAACCTCAAAACCAAGCTCTTTTACATGGTCCCAGCGCTTGCTGCCCTTGTAAAGACCGATAATAACATTTACACCGCTGTCACGCAGGTTAAGAGCATGAGCGTGTCCCTGGCTGCCGTAGCCGATGATAGCAACAGTTTTACCCTTAAGAACGTTGATATCGCAGTCAGGCTGATAGTAGATTTTTGGCATAGTAAAGACCTCCAAATAAATAAAATAAATTGTCGTGCCATAAAGGTACGTTATATATGAAATCTGTCAGACTGTCATTTGCGGGATATCGTTGAATCCTTTTCGATTGCAACGGTACCTGTTCTGACTATCTCACGGATGCCATACGGCTTAAGTAGATCTGTGAGCGTTTCAAAACGCTCAAGGGTATCTGCAAACTGCAGAGTCATTGTGTTAACTGAAACATCTACGATTTTAGCGCCCATAAGTTCAGCGATCTTCATAATGTCAAGTCGTTGCTTTGCAGGGCAGCTTACCTTTATCAGAGAAAGCTCACGGCTGATATATTCACCGGCAGCATAGGTACGTACTTTTATTACAGGTATAACCTTATTAAGCTGTTTTTCAAGCTGCTCAATAACATATTCATCGCCGTCAGCGACTATTGTCATCCTTGAAATACCGGGATCTTCGGTTATTCCGACAGCGAGGCTGTCAATATTGAAAGCTCGTCTTGAAAAAAGTCCTGATACCTTGGAGAGTACGCCGGGATGGTTCTCTACGAGAACGGAAAGTGTATATTTCATTGCGGCGCCTCCTTATCTTGAAGTTGTTTTCGGATGTACATTACAAACAAGTACAAAAGGTTTATCGCTTTTTAACATTTCCTCGGCATATTTTTCAGCCTCTTCGTTGCTGCAAGCCATTGCGGAGTCAATACCATATGCATTGGCGAGTTTAACGAAATCAGGTATAGTGTCAAGTTCCGTTACAGCATAGCGGCTGCCGTAATGAACATCCTGAAGCTCATGTACCATTCCCAGAACGGTATTTCTCATAACTATAATTTTTATATTAAGGTTTTCCTGAGCGATCGTAGCAAGTTCATTGAGCGACATCTGAAATGAACCGTCGCCGCACACAGCGATAACATCTCTGTCGGGACGGGCAATTTTAGCTCCTGCCGCAGCAGGGACAGAATAGCCCATCGTACCCATACCGCCCGATGTAAAGAAACGGCCGTCACGGATACGGTAATTATTTGCGCACCATATCTGATTCTGTCCGACATCGGCGCACATAATTGCTTTAGGTCTCAGCTTTTCCGAAAGATGCGCAATAAAGCTTTTAGGTTCTACATATCCGTCAAAGTTCTGCACATTGACAGCATATTCTTTTTTCCACTCAGCGATCTGCTTTTTCCACTCATCCGGTGTATTATAATCAACAGACTTAAGCATTTGTGAGAGGACATTTTTCATATCGCCGACAATAGGGATTGATGTTTTCATATTTTTACCTATTTCAGCGGGATCGATATCTATATGTATAACATTTGCGTGTTCAACGACCTGATCGGGAGAAGCGACTGCCCTGTCGCCTACTCTTGCGCCGCACATAATGACAAGATCCGCATTATGTACGGAAATATTAGCGGCCTTAAGTCCGTGAGATCCGAGCATACCGACATACTGAGGGTCGTTTGTAGGCATTATTCCTATGCCCATCATAGTTGATACTACGGGTATACCGGTTTTTTCCACAAATTCACGGAATTTCGGTTTTGCACCCGAAGAAAGTACGCCGCCGCCCGCGCAGATTATCGGACGTTTAGAAGCGGATATCATTTCAAGCGCCCTTTTGATTTGCATAGGATGACCGTGCACGCTGGGTTTATAACCGATTATATTAACTTTTTCAGGATAAACAAATTCATCTATTGAGGATGTCTGCACATCAACGGGAACGTCAATAAGAACAGGGCCGGGTCTGCCTGTGGAAGCAATATGGAAAGCTTCCTTAAATATCCTTGGAAGGTCAGCGGCATTTTTCACAAGATAGCTATGTTTTACAAATGATTCGCAGGCGCCGGTAATATCGGCCTCCTGAAAGACATCACGTCCGAGAACATCGCTGCGTACCTGTCCGGTAATACAAATAAGTGGAATGGAGTCCATGTATGCAGTAGCAATACCGGTAATAAGGTTCAGCGCGCCGGGGCCGGAGGTTGCAACGCACACGCCAACCGTTGAAAGCGCTCTTGCGTAACCGCTTGCGCAATGTGCGGCATTCTGTTCCTGACGAACGAGAACGGCCTTGATATCTGTATGTGTAAGCTCATCAAAAAACGGGCATATAACTGCACCCGGATAACCGAATAAAACAGATACACCCTCTTTTTGAAGGCATTTTACCATAATTTCAGCACCGCTGATCATAATATCACTCCATAAAAACCATTTATCAATAATTATAACATTATCCTAAATATGTGTCAAGGACTAAACTTGAATTCGATTTTGCAAATTCGATTTTGCATTATAAAACTCAAAATTATTTTTATTATAAAAGCACCGATATCTGTTATCGTTTTTCTCTTGACAGATATCGGTTTTTTATACGGTATATTCCCCCAAAAAATTACAAATACTAACTTTGAATAAATTTGTATCAAAGAATATTGCGTAAAGGTTACATATTGGAAAATGAGTAAAGCCGTCCGGGTGAAAGTCCGGGCGGGGGATAAACTAATTTTTAACAGAGTAGTAATTAAAAGCTTTGCTTTGCGGTTATAAAAAAAGAAAGGCTGCGGATCAGATCCGCAGCCAATTTTAAAGTTTTACGTCTGTTTGTTCAATAAAAGTAACCGTATACTTATATATATTACATCTCGGCAATTGCAGCCTGAGCAGCAGCAAGACGAGCGATCGGTACTCTGAACGGTGAGCATGATACATAATCAAGACCGATCTTATGGCAGAACTCAACAGAAGACGGGTCGCCGCCGTGCTCGCCGCAGATACCGCAGTGGAGCTCAGGACGTACTTCCTTACCAAGCTTAATAGCTGTCTTCATAAGAGAACCTACACCAACCTGATCGAGCTTTGCGAACGGATC
>CACYDC010000355.1 GCA_902773025.1 uncultured Ruminococcus sp. | reverse complement strand
GGTGACTGGAGCAACATCGACGCTGACAGTCTGAGAAATCATGATTATCACGGAAGAACAGTAGAAACCTGGTAAGACGATGGAGCAATACCTGCTTGACACAGACATCTGCAGTTGCTGCCTTCGCTACATCTCTATGGCGATAACAAGTCTTTGCTCGAAGACGAAAAAGAAGTATGATGACAAGGGAATATATTAAAGAGCTTATTGAGCCGAGGAATGACAGTTCGTATTCTCGAATTTATGACTGGATTATGCTGGCAGCCATTGTCGTTGGAATTATACCGTTATTATTCAGGGAACAATCAACCTTATTTTGGTACTTCGACTTGATTTCCGGATGGTGCTTTGTTGTTGATTATCTGCTACGTTGGATAACAGCCGATTTGTCATCAAAGCATAATCGGGTAATCGCTTTCATACATTATCCGTTTACGCCAATGGCGATTATAGATTTATTGTCTGTCTTGCCAACATTCAATTTGATAAGTCCTACATTCAAAGTTGTTCGAGTATCACGTTTGCTCAAGATATTACGTGTGATAAAAGTAGTGCGATATTATGAACCCTTGGAAATTATCATAGCCGTTGTACGACGTCAGAGCAAGATTCTTTGGACTGTATTTTCATTGGCTGTTTTCTACATTTTTATCACGGCTCTTATTATGTTTAATGCTGAAGAAGACATCAACCCTGAAACAGGTCGATACTTGTTTGATGATTTCTTCGATGCCTTCTATTGGGCTGCATGTACTCTTACAACGGTGGGGTATGGTGATTTGTATCCTATTTCTGATATGGGTCGTGTTATTAGTATTATTTCATCAATGGTTGGTATTGCTATCATTGCTTTGCCGTCTGGTATAGTCACTGCTGGTTATTTGGATGAGTTAAAAAGCAGAAAAGAGAAAGAGAATCTTCAAAAAGAATATAATAACCAATAAAGAATATGAGTATGGAAAGAATGTTGTATTATGGATTAACGAGATCATTTTTGGCAATTGCCTTTGTTGTTACTAGTTCATTATCAGTATCTGCACAAAGATTTGAAACACACAAGGTGTTTTTGTCTGATAATATAGGTCTAACAAGAACTATAAAAATAAAACCCGTTAAGAAGTTCTCCATCAAGAAAGACAATCGTTATACATGGGCGAAATATGAAGAAAAAAATGATGCTGTAAAAATTTGTCTGAATGCGAATACTTCAAAAAATAGCAGGAGTTGTAATTTCGTCTTACTGGATGAAACAAATACTCCTGTTGATACGTTAGAAGTCATACAATCAGGGAAGGTATCTACTACTGCTTCCAAGGTTGCTAGCAGTTTAACCACTCGTTCCAAGAGTGCAAAATCCACAAATAAAACATCTTCTAGTTCATCAAGAAGCACGGGAGGACAATGTGCCGCTACGACAAAGAAAGGAACACGTTGTAGTCGAAAGGCATCAGCTGGCAGTATTTATTGCTGGCAACATAACAAATAGACGGGCTAACCGTACTTATTGCCAATCTTTGATGTCGGCTTTGGATTTAACGGTATCAGAGATGTCACTTGGAAGAAGAGGGAAGAACGTTATTCCAGTAATGCGTTCTACCTCTTTAATGCTATTAACATTAAGATCATTTCTTTTGGATGTGTCTGTGTTTCGACGAATAAAGCCTATCCCCTTTGGGGTGCCATTGAGACATAAGACCACTTTAAAGAATGCTTCAGGAACCACTATATTGTTGGCTCCAATAGTTTCATGTTTTTGGTTAAAAAGGATTGGGCCACAAACAACATAAACATCTCCATATTTCTCAGCCCATCGACGACAAGCCATTTCAATCTGGTTCCAATCTCCACTATTCAAGTTGGCATTTTGTGGGCAACAATTAGTTAATAGGAAACTTTCATACATCGCCTCGCCGTCCCATTTATTGTCACCAGCAGGGCACATGTGCCCACGAGACCAACCACTTCCTTTGTAATCGGATACTGTAGCACGAGGTGCAGAAACCTGAACATCCTCATGCCAAGCATTATTAGGGCGTCGTATCTGGCCAGAAGCGTGTTCTGCTGTTAAATGCCAAGCGACCCAATTTGGTATTTTATTATCATTATTATAAGATACTGTATAGCCTTTCCGATATAGTATTTGCTCAGACTTGTTGTTAAGAGGAATGGGTATTTCCATCCTATCAACAATTGATGTTAGTTGCTGAGCAATACATTTAGTTCCCAATGCCAGAGTGAGGCAAAGGACAATGAAGGCAATTATGGACAGTCTATTTTTCTTGAACATGGTGCAAAGGTACAAAATAAATAACAATCTGTGTTATGTTGAAGGAGATTTTATTCGCAAAATTTGCGAATATGTAGAATAATTGCTATCTTTGCACCCAAAGTTGCAGTAATATGGAGATAAAGTTTGAGAAGGATTACCTGCGCGAGCTGTTTTACGATGGTGTGGCGAACG
>CACYDC010000354.1 GCA_902773025.1 uncultured Ruminococcus sp. | reverse complement strand
TGACAAAGACAGATGATATAATTCTTTTCGTAACAGGGGCCATTAGCTCAGCTGGGAGCACGGCTCACATCCTTACACACCCCACAATTTCATACATTTGACAAGGGCCATTAGCTCAGTTTGGGAGAGCGCAAGGTTCGCAATCTTGAGGTCAGGGGTTCGATCCCCCTATGGTCCACCACCGCCGCCCGAGTTTTCTCGGACGGCATCTTTCTGATATGGAGGAAAATGAAAAATGAGCAATAGACCTGATTTCTCGCAATACTTGGTACACTTTACATCTGATCGTTCTCCATATGGCAAAGGTACAGAAATAAACATTGATGGTTTTTCGGAAATGAATGCATACGATAAGTTGCTCAGTATTCTATCCGAAAGAAAGATATATGCTTCACTTATGCCATGGACGGGAAGCCAGGCGGTGTGTTTTACTGAATGCCCCTGGAGCAGTTTGATTGAACATACAAACAATTATTCTCCATATGGAATCGGATTTCAAAAAGACTATGTGTTTTCGAGGCATGGAGGACCAGTTTATTATATTCGAGCAGATGAGTATAATAAGCAACAAGAATGGCACGAGCACATTAAACCTTTTTTGACACCATTTTGTCCTGCATATGCTCCTAAAATAGTTAAAGACTGTTTGGATGGTAAGATTTGCGACTATTCCCATGAGCGAGAGTGGCGCGTTCCACATGACTTCCCATTTGATATAGAAAAAATCAGCTTTATTATACTTAATACATATGAGGATATGGCAAAGTTTCCAAAAGAATATAAGGATGTAATAGGTCGTGACAATTTTATACTGATGGAGAATTACAAAAAGATTGAAGAATTGTGGCCAGTTCACTTATTATAACTTTTCTTCACATTATCAAAAGCAAGCCCGTCTGTTCGACCGAACAGGCGGGCTTTTTCATACCGTTTTTGCTATGCAGATTTAGACTGTATTCCTACCTCTTCTTCCACTATTCCCTCAAAGAACTGACGAATGTTGAAATTGAATTCTATATTTAGACGATATCCGTAGAATACGTCGATCCGCCGGATCATCGCATTTACGATCATCTTTTTTGCTTCAATGCTCGCATCGTCATAAAGGTCTGACCATGACATGATTTCATCGTAACTGTCACTGAGTTCTTTTATCAACAACTGCTTTTCTTCCAGTTCACGTTCAGCTTTTTGGCATACATCATCAAGTTCTTTGGTTTTAGCTTCAACTTCATTTAACAATCCGGCAAGCATTTCTTTTGAGAAAACGCTGTCGCCTTGAATTGATTTAATAACCTCCTCTTTAAGATTTGAGAGTTTCTCTTGCTCTTTTTTTCGTTCCGAACGTGCTTTTTGCAAATTGCTCTTTCTTAGTTCCAATTCTTTTTCGTAACGCGCTGAAATGATTTCTGATTTTGAAATACCTTTCATTCGCATAAACACATCTTTTATGACAGTTTCAACTAATCCATCGAGTTTCGCTGCCGAATAACCCGACTGCCCTTCGCAATCTGTTATCTTTCTCACTTTCATATAGCACGCATACCGCACACGTCTTTTCTTGATGACCGTCCCATCAGCTTTTGTATAATATCTGCTTGTAGTCGTAAGATGAAGCCGTGAACCACAATGCCCGCAAAAGACATTGCCAGATAACAGAGAATTTCCTTTCATGTTGATCGGCACTCTGGGAGTATTTGCTTTCGCTTCGGCGCGTTCGCGGCGAATTTGCTGAGCCTTGTCAAACAGTTCGTTAGAAACAATCTGAAGTTCCGGCAGATGCGGAGAACGTGTGTTGCCGCTTCTGAGTATTCCGATATAGGTCTCGTTTTGAAGAATGTTTCGGATAGTATTGTGCGACCAGCGATTTCCTGTAGGATTCGGATAACCTTTATCATTAAGATAGTTGGCGATTTTCTGCACACCATATCCCTCATTAACGTATTTTTCGAAGATCAGACGGACGACTCTTGCATCGTCCTCTTTTATTTTAAGATCGTATAGCTCGTGCTTTCTTTTGTTAAAGCGTCCGCTTTTAACGAGTTCATATCCGATTGCCGCATTTCCACCTTTATAATGTCCCTCTTCGACCATCTGTCCAAGGCTCGTTCGAGTACGAATCGAAGTTTTTTCGCTCTCACCGTCCGCTTGCCAGAAACGTATATAGTTGAGCAGCTTGTCAATATGATTGTCAAAGCGCTGTTCACCCTCCTGTGTGCTCCACACCTGTATTCCGTTCTTTACAAACCATTCAACTACGAACGGAGTTTCATC
>CACYDC010000353.1 GCA_902773025.1 uncultured Ruminococcus sp. | reverse complement strand
GCAGTGGACGCATGGCCGTGTTTTTGCCCAAGGATGGGTAACTATATTCATGATGTGGCCAAAATGGGCTTTTGCTCTTGCTAATGCAGCAATTGTTACGGCATTTTATGCTGCTTTGGATCACTTCTTTCAAAGGACTGAAACAGAGAAATCTATTCAGGCCTGTTTAGCGGTTGCTGCTTTATACTGGATATGCATGCCCGCATTTGGGCAGGTGTTTCTTTGGCTGGATGGAGCATGTAATTATTTCTGGGGCGCAGTGCATGTTTGGATCTTGATAGAACTGTGGCAGTCATTAAGGAACAGACCCCGGAAATGGGTATGGATGATAGGCCTGCTTCCTCTGGCATTTGTGGCCGGCGCCTGGTCGGAACACATTTCTTTTGCGATGCTGATGATTCTGTTTTTGTTTGTCGGATGGATTTGGGTAAAGGATAGAAAAGCTCCTTTGTTTGATATCATAGTGCTTCTTGCAGGTATTGTTGGGTATCTGTTTCTAATGCTTTCTCCATCTATGCTCCCGACAAAACTGAAAAATCGGGCGATAATAGTAATAGGTTTTCATATAGAAGCACTAATAAAGATTTGGGTAAAGTATTGGTGGATTTTGTTGTTAATTATTGCGACTGCTTTTGCCCTGCTGCTGTGGTTGAAGAAAATGCCGGACCGAAAAACCCGATGGACGACTTTAAGCATGACAGCCTGTGGTATTTCTTTGTTGTTTTATCTTCATTTTGCTATCAAAATTCTTATAAGAAAGGACATTTATGAGCTGATTTCTTCTACACAGATAGGTTTCTTGTTACTGTTAACAGGCTTTTTGTTTGTGCTTGGAAAAGCAATTTCCCAGGGAGTTTTAAAAGAAAAGATTGTTGAGGCAGTTATATTGAGTATTGGTGGTATTAGTTCCCTGGCTTTGTTTGCATTAGCGATGTATATTCCGGCACGTGGTTTTTGTGCCCCGGTTGTTTTCATTGGAATTGCGACAGTGCGGCTTTGGATTGCCTTGAAACAGAAAAACATGATAATTAGGACAACCTTAGTCTGGGCGTTTCTTATTTGTTTTGTTTTTGGGTTTGCGGATATTTTGCACGTTTCCCAGGCCGCCAATAAAAGGGAGCATGCGATAGAACAGGCGCTACAGACAGATGGCATACTGATGGCAGCGCCATATCCCGTCAGAACAAAATACAGCGCCCAATATGGTCTTGTAGATTTGGAGAACGGAGCAAGCTGGCCAAATGATGTAATTCAGAAATACTATGGGCTGAAAGACATTGTTGTGGAATCTGATGTAGAATGAATGATAATAAGCCTGTTAAAGGCATATAAGTGTACTTGAGTACGATAAGCTGTTGAGAAGAACATGTTTAGCTGCTAATGTGGTAGCACTACTGGTTATATGGGCATTTGGAGTTACAGCTGAGAAAAATCCTTTTTCTTGGTATAATTATTGTCATCCAAGTATTGTATTCATTCTGCACTCGGTATTATGATCGATAAATGGTGGTTAATGAGCAATGAATCTTCATCTTGTACAGTGGACTGATATAAGCCTTTTTTAAAATTGTAACTGCATACTTTGTTCATCCAACAAGGAACTACTATGACGCCACGCTTCCTTACATTTGAACGGTTCTGTGTTTTACGCTCTCTTATAATGTAACATTTAAAGTGTTCTTAAGGTTTCAGTATTGAACACAAGGGTTTGCTAATTGATCGATATGATTATGGTTCAAGCGTTGATTGAAGTTGAGATTAGGTATCGCTTCTTACCTGGTTCTAATACAGTTGCTTATAATACATGCATACAGAGTACATGCATACAGAGCATAAGGAAGAGACATTAATGAATAATTATAGAATTGAAAAGACGATCTCATATTCTACCTTGTTGATTCTACTTTTGCTGCTTTTGGCTTTGCTCTTGGCTCCCATATTCATCCTTTCTCATTATGCAGTCCCTTCTGCAGATGATTTCAGTTTTAGCTGCGAAACGCATTTTGCAGTTGCAAATGAGAAGGGTATCATTGCGATTCTTAAAGGAGCACTTTCCAAGACAGCAGAAGTATACAAATCTTGGCAAGGATCCTTTTCTGCAGTTTTTCTGATGGCATTTCAGCCTTCTATCTGGGGCTTCCACTTTTATCGGTTTACGACTTACATTATGATGATTCCTCTTGTTATCAGTGTTTTCTTTATCTGTGTACGTTTTTTCTCGGGTATATTTCATGCGGATAGAAGCCTCGCAGGAAGCATTGCTGTAATTTTGGTGATTGCCTGTACTCAGTTCATGCCATCTCCGAACCAAGGACTTTACTGGTATAATGGGGCGATATATTATACCTTTACATTTTCGATTATGCTGGTATTCTTTGCATGCCTTATCGGCTTTCTCCTTTATGGTGGCAGGTGGCGGCTGCTCATTCTTTGCATTCTGGCAATTGTGATCGGAGGAAACAATTATGTGACAGCATTGCTTTCTTTAATACTTCTTGCCAGTACGGTTGTTTTACTTCTATATTACCATAACAGAAACTGGAAATCTGTTTTGATTCCTTTCCTTTTTCTCGTTGCTGCTTTTGCTGTCAATACGGCTGCTCCAGGTAACAAGATACGGCAGGCATTCTTCCCCGCCCATCCAGGGGCGGTTGAATCTATTATGCTTTCTTTCCGATATGCAGTTCATAAAATCATCAAATGGTTTGATCTTCGCCTTTTGGCTTGTCTGATTGTTTTATTTCCTATATTGTGGAAAACCGCTCTAATAAGCAGGCGCAGAGCTTTTCGTTTTCCGATTATCGTGACGGCTTTTTCATTTTGTCTGTTCTCCTCCATGTTTACTCCTCACGTGTATGCAATTGGCTTC
>CACYDC010000352.1 GCA_902773025.1 uncultured Ruminococcus sp. | reverse complement strand
TTGTTTGATCCTTTCTGCTATAGGGTACTGATATTCCGTCAACAGCATGACCGATTCACTCTGCGATACTGAGCTTTTTCTCGATAATATCAGCAGCAGAAGCAGCGTCTTCATTCAGAATGGATTCGATTTTTCCTTCATCACAAGCCTGTGCGTTTTTAGAGTCGATGGGCATTCTTGCAAGGATATCAAGGCCGTACTGCTTTGCGACCTGTTCAAGCTTGCTTTGTCCGAACGGATAATGCTTTTTGCCGCAGTCCGGACAAACAAAATAACTCATGTTCTCGACAATACCAAGTATCGGTATATCCATCATCTGCGCCATTCTTACAGCCTTTTCAACAATCATAGAAACAAGCTCCTGCGGAGAAGTGACTATGATTATTCCGTCAAGCGGAAGTGACTGGAATACAGTAAGCGGAACATCACCTGTTCCGGGAGGCATATCAACGAACATATAATCTACATTGTCCCAGAAAACATCGGTCCAAAATTGCTTTACTGTTCCGGCAAGAACAGGGCCTCTCCATACTACAGGGTCGGTATCATGTTCAAGAAGAAGATTCAGTGACATGATATCAATGCCGCCGTGTGTTTTTACCGGAAGAATTCCGTTATCACTGCCGTATGCTCTTTCCTTGAGTCCGAAGGCTTTCGGGATAGAAGGTCCGGTGATATCGGCATCAAGTATAGCAGTGTGATAGCCCTTACGGCTGAACATGACAGCCATAAGTGAGGTGACTATAGACTTGCCTACGCCGCCCTTTCCGCTGACAACACCTATAACTTTTTTTACAGAGCTTGCGTCATTAAGCTTGTCGTGCATATCTGCGGCATTGCCGTCTTTTGATGGACAGGCAGCGCTGCAGGTATCACAGTTGTGTGTGCATTCCTGGTTTTCTGACATAGTGGTTACTCCTTTAATAAAATAATTGTTGATATCCGGGAAATTCTGGTATCAATTACAGAAACTCCCGTTTGAATAAACAAATAACAACCGACGAATTATGTTTATTCATCTTCATCATCCGACAGTTCATCATTTATTATTTCCTTATTCTTTGAAGATATGTCCTCATCGTCATCGTTATCTTCATCATTATCCGGATCAGTCTGAATATTTTCGGAAACAGGGACATCCTGTTCGTAACCGCTGAGGAAGGTATATGGCAGACCGTAGCCGAGAGCTGTTCCGGCGAGCAGTACTACTTCGGTACATTCGTTAAGATTAAGCGGGAACGGCAATCCCTGCGCAACGCTTGCCAGAAGTATATACAATGCAGGCAGATCAAGAATTATAAGAGTTGCAAGAGAAAAACGCTTGATTTGTTTTCCTTCGCCTATTCTTGTAGCATAGAAAAGTATCAATCCGAATACAGCAAATACAGCCGCAGTCAGAAGATTTTTAATCTTATCGTCAAGCTGTGTTGAGGCCTTAATAATGTTAATGAAGTAATATGAGCATATTACAAAAGCAATAATAAGAAAAGCCGAAAAAATAAGTCCCGAAATATCCTTTTTTTTATTCATAAGATTACCTCCGATCATGCTTTGCCGGCTACAAGACACAGCCAGCCTTTTTCTTCATAATGTTCTATTACCCGCAGACCTTCAGGCAGTGAAGTCAGTACATCATCGAGTCTTGTGTCTATGATACCGCTCATAATATATATACTGTTTTCGTTCATATGCTTTTCGATATCTGAAGAAAGCGTAATGATTGCATCTGCTACGATATTAGCAGTAATTACATCGAAACAGCCTTTAACCTTGTCTGCAAGATTTCCTTTTATTCCGGTATATTTGTTTTCTACATTGTTCAGCTTTGCATTTTCTATAGAAGCTTTTACAGCCATTTCGTCAATATCTATACCAACTGCACTTTCTGCGCCGAGAAGCAGACCTGCGGCAGAAAGAATTCCGCTGCCGCAGCCGACATCGAGTATAGTACATCCGGGTTTAATATATTTTTCAAGTGCTTCCAGGCAAAGCCTTGTAGTTTCGTGAGTACCCGTACCGAAAGCAAGTCCCGGTTCAAGGTTCAGAACTATTCTGCCTTCTGGTTCATAATCATCACGCCAGATCGGACGAATCAGAATTTTCTTCCCGACTTTGATAGGCGCGAAATACTTTTTCCAGCTGATAAGACAGCTTTCTACATCGCAGCTGTCGGAGCTGATCTCATAGCTGATGCCTTCTGATGCAAGACGTTCCTTAATAAAAGAAACAGCTTCCGCGGGATTTTCTTCAGGGCTGATATAAATATGTATTTTGCCATGTTCTCTGTCTTTGTTCAGCAAATCCTCGTCGATAAGATCAATATTTGCAATTTCAAGTACTTCCTGTTCCAGACTTGAATAATCTTCAATATATATTCCATACGGTACTGTCATCTGAGCGATATTTCCGGCGGTTTCAATATCAGCCGAAGGCACAGTGACAATTATTTCAGTCCAATCCATATCATTGAATCCTTTCTGTATTCGATTAATTGCTTTTTTCAGCCGATAATATCTTTACCGGCATTGTTATCTGTATTTTCTGAAATCTTTTCGATATCATTGTTTTTGTCTTTTTTTCGGTTGTTTTTATTATAATTGAAAGACATATTGATCTTGATTCCGTTTTTTACAGGCGCAAAAATAAAACCGTTAAGGATTCCTATAAAAAACGAAAGTACAGCAATAAGAAAAATAGTTGATTTTTTCATTTTGTTACCTCCAGATAATACCCATACCATATATTATAATCCAAATTCAGGATAAAAACAATACAATTTTATCAAGTAACACGGAAATCAATTTTCTTCTTCAGAATATTGGGACTCTGTCCCAAACCCTGCCGTGGGAAACCTTTTTTGGGAAAAAAGGTTATCCCACGTACCCCTTTCCAAAATAACTTGTGTTTATTCTACTAAAATGGACAGGAGAAAGGTGCAATATTTTGAAAATTGATTTCCGTGATCAAGTAAAGTTTCGTAAAGCCAGATAATAACTTATACGATATTTTTTTATTATTAATATGAAATTGAGATGTATACCGGTTTTTATTTTCAGAGGTTTGTGCTATAATAATTAAAACGATAGGAGGGAAGATGATAATGAAAAAATTCATGAAGGGCTTATTATTAACAGTTGTTATCATTATTGTGTTTACAGATATAGCAGGATACTTATGGTATAAAAATGATAACGGAAGCCAGAAAACAGTAGGTAAAAGTAACTCTGTTTCAGAAAATACTTCAGACGGATCTTCTGCTGTAAATGATATCTCATCGCTGCTAAAGGAGCAGGTATCTGAAATAACAGAAGATCAGATATCCAAACCTTTAATAAATATAGTTGATCCTTATTGGTCTAAGGTGATAACTGTTGATAACAATGAAGATTTTATGAAATACTATCGTTCTTGTATAGATAAAAGAATGACGGAGATACCTGTTTGTTTTCCGGAGGGTTTTGACATGGATACAGGCGATATTACTTATGCTACTGTTCAGGGCAAATTGATGAATAGTAATATCACTACAGGAAATTTTGAAGGAAAACGTGTAAAATATAATATAAAGTATTATCCGGGTTCAAATGTTGCGGATGCATATTTCAGCGGTGATATTTCTAAACTTTCCGATGATGAAAAGCAGCTTTATAATATAGCGGTAGGTATTGTAAACGAAGCAAATAAACAGCCGTCTGTACTAAAAAAAGAATTATATATACATGATGCAATAGTAAACGCAACAACTTATTATACTGAAAACGATATGAAAGATATGCCGAGATTCTGCACAGCTGTGGGTGCATTGATAGATGGAAAGGCAAATTGTCAGGGATATACTGATGCATTTTATATGCTTGGTACAATGTGTGGATTAAAGGTTGGAAAATGTGGTGGAAATGCGGTAGATAAGAATGGAAAATCTTCTTCGGCGGATACAGCTCATATCTGGAATACAGTCGAACTGGACGGCTGGACTTATTTTGTTGACGTGACCTGGGATGATGAAGCTGTTCTTTCAACCAGTACAGGCGATGCATATACCACGTATATATATTTTAATGTTCCTTCTGATATAATAAAGAGTACGCACACCTATAAGGATTGGTACGTTGACGGTAATATTGCAAAGGTACCGGATATCAATTATTTTTATTCATGCAGTGAATACGATGGCAGTCATTTCGGAATGTATATTTCAACGGGGGATGGAGCATTGTATTATGCGGCAGAACAAGCAATAAACTACAATAATACTGTCAGCTATATAATGATTCCGTATGATGAGCAGTTTACGGATGCAGATAATGTATCAAAGGTTTTCAGCAGTATGTGGGAGAATCTTAATGGGCCGGCGATAACTTATCTCACTAATACAAGAACAATGGGAGATTATATTTTCTTTTTTGTCACTGTAGAATTCACCTGATGGAATAATCAGAACAAACGACCGTCTGTTTATGCAGGCGGTCGTTTGTTAAACGCTTTCAGATTATTTTATTTCCGGCGAAATCTGCGGAAGCGATTTCCTCCGGTACTATCGTTACCCAGCTCGTATCATTTGAATAAAGCAATACGCATTCCATTCTGCCTCCGGTTTTGTTTGAGTCATAGCTTATAGTTTCAAATACACCAAGGACAGTTTCACCGTTTTTAAGTGTAATTGTTATAGGATTGTTTTTAAGATATTCGGAAATACTGTCCTCCCAGTAATTTTCTGAATCGTATTTTTCTGTAGAATCGAATACAGCGGTATTGCCTGTATACTCAATTGTTACTTTAGCGCTGAATGTATCCGCGTCAATATTCGTTATTCGGGATTTTATCTCAGAGAAAGAGTGGCCGTTGTAGCTGCCCTGCGGAGCAAAGCTGTTATCATTAACTGATATGCTGACAATATTTCCTGCTTTGTAATTAAGTTTCCATGAGCCGGAAAGAGAGATATTTTCTGCTCTGATCTCAGCAATACTGTAGACCATTTTGAATTCTCCGGTATAATCAAATCTTTTTACTACATATTCATTGTTTGCGAGTGTCTTTTTTGCCTGCTGAATTTTTTCCGCGATGGAACGAACCTTAGCCTGATCTGAGGCATTTCCTGAGGGCTGACCATATTCCATGAGATATTCTGCATCATAGCCTTCGCTGAGCGAGCAGTCCGTGATATCCTTTTTCACCGTGTACAGAAGCAGCATCTCACCGTTTATACTCATTTTTTCTCCGATCAGTTCATGTACAGTGTCGTCGTAACGCATAATACATTTTATGCTTTTGCTGTCTGCAAGAATGTATTCTGTTGAGCCGGCCATTATTGAACCGTAATATTTGTCATTATGTGTTATTCCGTTCCACATAGAAACACTGACATCAACATTATGGCTGTAATCCGTTTTTTCCTTTATGCCAAGCGCGTTCATTGCTCTTTTTTCATCTTTTGAACCAACAATGCCATACAGTGAAGTTGTAATATAGGTGTTTTTGACATCATCTGACGATACAAAATCCTTTCCGTATGAATTAGTAATATTCAATGCAGCAGCTACAGAGTGATGATCACCCGAAATCCCAAGAAATTCTGTTGCATAGCCGTCAGCAGTATTTATGCATATATCTGCCCCGCTGTATACCCCGTTTACTCTGTCGCCGGCAAAGTGCTCACCCAATACAGCATTGAAGCTGCCGGCAGCTGCTGCGCCAATTGTACCAAGTGCAAGCGCTGCGGCGAATGATGCAGCCAATACGATCAAGGTTTTCTTTTTAGCATGTTTTTTGTATACCTTTCTGCTGCCTTTTTCTTGTGTCTGAAGTTTTTCTTTAAATAATTCTTTTACGTTTTCTGTTTTCACACCTGTGTTTTCCAGTACTGATTTTTCGTCAATGTTATCATGCTCCTTATCCATGTGATCGAATAAATTGCGAGTTTTCATTTTAATAGCCCCTTTCTGTAAGAAAAGCTTTAAGCTTTGCTCTGCCTCTTTTGATTCTGGATTTTACTGCTTCAAGCTTCATAGACATAATATCCGCGATTTTCGGTGCGGTCTGATAGTAATAATAGTATCTGATAATTATTTCCTTGTCAGGCTGACCAAATTGCGATAAAGCATCCTTAAGATCATTTTGCAATACCTGCCTGTCTATATTTTCTGAAAGCGTATATTCGTCAGCAAGTACAATATCATCAATATCAAGTATTTCTCCATGGCGGTTTGTTTTGCGAAGCTTATCCTTTGCTCTGGATTTTGCAATACTTGCGATATATCCCTTCAGACATCCTTCGCGTACCTGATCAGAATGGTTCCAAAGAACAAAAAAAACATCAGCCGCTGTTTCCTCAATATCGGCGGTGCTCATACTTCCTCTTGAAACATTGTAAATAATTGTTGATACATATGGGGTGAAGCACTCCATTATTTCTTCAATTGCCGACTCGTCATGTTTTTTAAGTCCTTCGACCATTTCTTTTTCAGTCATTTTTTTCATCCTCTTCCGGAAAGAATCTTATCATTGACATATATGTGT
>CACYDC010000351.1 GCA_902773025.1 uncultured Ruminococcus sp. | reverse complement strand
GGAGCGGGTTCACAGGCTGAATACGGCAGAGTGGAAGGCTCGCTTAAACCTGATACTCCTGCATTCCCCGAAAACGGATATGGAATTGCTAAGCTTTGCGCCGGTCAGTTAACACGAATCCTTTGCGGCCAATTGGGAATAAACCATATTTGGACACGGATCTTAAGTGTTTACGGACCATACGACGGCGAGAACTCGATGGTGATTTCATCGCTTCGAAAGATGGTTAAGGGTGAAGAAGCGAGATTTACCAAGGGAGAACAGGAATGGGATTATCTTTATTCTGAAGATGCTGCAAAAGCCATGTATCTGATCGCAAAGAAAGGCATCGCCAACAAGATTTACATCATTGGAAGCGGTAAGACAAGGAAACTTAAGGATTATATCAATGTAATGGATCAAAAGGTGAATCCGACCGTTCATCCGCTTTTGGGTGCTGTCCCTTATGCGGATAAGCAGGTCATGTACCTTTGCGCGGATATCTCAGAACTGACGGAAGATACCGGATTTACACCATCAATCGAGTTTGAAGAAGGCATAGAAAAGACTATTAAATATATTGAGGCTACGGATGATTCACAGCATAAGTTGTGTGAGTAATTATAGTTTTTTATTTTTTGGAGGGCGTATTCATGAATTTACTAATTACCGGCGGATGTGGTTTTTTGGGCAGTAATTTAGCCGCACATGGAATCCGAAATGGTCATAAAGTTACAGTAATCGATAATCTGTCCAGACTGGGTTCAAATGCGAATTTAGAATGGCTTAAGTCTTTGGGCGATTTTAGATTTATTCACGGGGATACCAGAAACAAGGAAGATGTTGAGAGAGTAATATCGTCTGAACATTTTGATGCGATTTTCCAGTTGGCCGGCCAAGTTGCAATGACAACATCTATAGAGTATCCGTATAAGGACTTTCAAACAAATGTTATGGGTACAATTCATGTTTTAGAGGGAGTTAGGAAATATTCACCTGAAACTACAGTTATTTTTTCTTCTACAAATAAAGTCTACGGAGATCTTGAACAATATCACTATACTGAAAACGAAAAAAGATACGTATGTAATGAATATCCTAATGGATTTGATGAGAATGTTCCTTTGGATTTTCATTCGCCATACGGATGTTCAAAGGGAGCAGCCGATCAATATATGATTGACTATCACAGGATATTCGGTTTGAAGACTATAGTGTTTAGACACTCGTCAATGTATGGTGGAAGACAGTTTTCTACTTATGATCAGGGTTGGATCGGCTGGTTTTGCAGAAAAGCATTGGAGCTAAAGAAAGATAGCGATTCAGCACCGTTTACTATATCTGGCAACGGAAAACAGGTTAGAGATGTATTATATGCAGACGATATGGTGGCTCTGTATTATTCGGCTGCCGTGAACTCTGATATTATGGCCGGAAAAGCATACAATATTGGCGGCGGCATAAAGCAATCCCTTTCCCTTCTCGAGTTATTTGACATGTTAAACAATAAGTTGGAAATACAGATGAGATATGAACGTTTAGCTCCAAGAATCAGTGACCAGAAAGTATTTGTTGCTGATATTTCTAAAGTTAAAAATGATATTGGTTGGGAGCCTAAAGTAAGTGCAGCCGAGGGCATCGACAGAATGTTGGGTTGGGAAAAGGATTCTATATGCTAAGCGTTTGCATTCCATGTTATAAGGAAGCGGAGAACCTGGATGTTTTGCTTCCAAGACTAATCGGCAGTCTGGCTGATAATGATATTGAAGCGGAGATTATCTTGATGGATACATCAGAACCCTTGGATAATACTGCTGATATTTGCGCGAAACATTCCGGCATGGCGGAAAAGATTTACATCAAGCATATGCAGAGAGAAGGCGGAAATCTTTATGGTGATGCCATAAGAACCATATTTAAAAAAGCGACAGGTGACAGAATTATCATTATGGATGCTGACGGATCACATTCGCCTGAAGATTGCGTCAAATTGTATAACTGTATGTGCAATGGTAATTATGACATAGTAATTGGCTCCAGATACATTAAAGGCGGAAAAACTGATAATCCTTTAATCTTAGTGTTTATGTCATATATTTTGAATATCACATACCGATTGTTTTTTCACTTGAACGTTTATGATGTGTCTGATAGTTTCAGGATCTATAATACTTCAGTAGTAAAAGCATTGGATCTTCAATGTGATAACTTTGACATAGTAGAGGAAATCTTAATACTTGCAAATATTAAGCAAAATCTTAACATAAAAGAGATACCTATATTGTTCAATAAACGAATGTATGGGGAATCAAAACGCGATCTGATTAAGTTCATTTTTTCTTATATAGGCACAATATCAAAATTAAAAAAAATACAACGAATGGCAAAAAAATGAGAATCATGGTTTTGGGCAGCACCGGTTATTTAGGCGGAAATATTGTCAAGAGAATGGTTAATGATGGCCATGATGTTTATTGTGTTGTAAGACAAACATCTGATTTAAGCAGGTTGCGCAACTTGCCGATAAAATACATAATCAGCAATAACGACCAAATTGAACTGACACTAAAAACAAACAGAATTGATTGGATTATTAATGGCGTTTGTACATATAATCAGAATGACAGATTATATGAAGATATGTTTCAATCAAATCTTATATTTCCACTTAGTGTATTAAATCTCGCGATGCGGTTTGGAGTTGAAAATTTTATTACGATAGGCACCGGTCTGCCTGATGATTTTAATGTTTATAGTTACACAAAATCAAAACTGTCGGAAATGGGCAGATTCTTTAGTAAAAGATCAGAGATAAGTTTTTATGACCTTAAACTGGAAATGTTTTATGGAGGCGAGTTTGAGCCTGACAAAAGATTCATTAGAAGCACTATCAAGAAGCTTTTGAATAACGAACCGGTCTTATTGACTTCAGGAAAACAAAAGAGAGACATAATCAGAGTTGAAGATGTATTGGATATTTTGTCCGGAATAATATCGAAGAAAGTCGTGTTCACGGATCAATATAATCTTTTACCGGTCGGGACTGGGGAGAACCACTCAATCAGGGAAATTGTTGAGTTTTTGAAAGAACAGACGAATTCCAGCTCTGAATTGGTTTTTGGAGCTTATCAAGATCGTGAAGATGGCGAACCTGATACATTAGCTGATATGAAATGGTTGTCTGAAAAAGGGCTCCGTCTGCAGTATGGTTATTTTGAGGGTTTGAAAGATGCAATAAGAATATGCAAATGACCTGCTAATAAATCATATTTGCAGCTTTTTTACTGTGTTTCCGGGAAAAAGTTACAGTTATTGTTTCAATTGATTTAACGATTGAACATATGAGGATAATCAGCAATCCATTATGTATATTTATCAGATAAATACCGATTCTGCCACCCAATTCGCATAAGCAAAGACAGCCGCCAAATATAATGTATTTGTCTAATAATCTTTTGCCGTTTTCGTTGAGAAAAGCAATCAAAGCAGGAATAATATATATAATGCAGTATGCTGCAGAATGAGACGGCAGAATAATCATTATAAGACACAAGTAGAGAAGCCTATCGCTATTCCTTGGCGTTATGAATGCCGCAATTAACATAACAGTACAAATAATAATTGTTATGATGGCACAGATAGTGCTTAATATATCGAAATGATCAATAAAATGGTGCAATAAATACTTTATGATATACCCTCTGATAGTGCATCCGGCGTCATACTTGTATCCCTCCAGTTGCAAAGAAAGATTGCGTAAAAAGAGGGAAATGTTATTAAACCCTCCTTTGAAGAACAAAAAAGGCAAGAAAAAGAACAAAATTCCGTATAAAATTGTTCGCGCTGCATCTTTCCACCTTTTTTCTATAATTAACAAAAGGCCCAATATTGCCGGAGAAAGTTTGATTGCTGCAGCTAACGACAGAGAAATATAAGACAATTCACGAAAAAACTTGTTGTTTGAATTATAGAAACACAAATAAAAAAGCATAAAGACAAAGACTGCCAAGATCGAGTTCCCTCGTTCAACAGTGTAAACTACAGGAAAAGAAAAGATAATTGCTATTGCTGTCAATGCTTTTGTGGAATCAGTTCCGTTTTTAAATTTTCTGATACATTCGTACATGCATACGATAGTTACGATAGTTATAATGAGATACATCATAGCAATTTTCGTATCGGTATACATACTGGTATAGTTACGTATATCGTAATAATGCTGTTTGTTGAAAATGGTTTTTGACACAAAAAAGGAAACAACATATTGAAGAGGCGGATAAGCTTTTTCACCAAGTCCGTACACCAATGTATGATTGTACGGATCTCTTTCGGAAGAGTAGCCTATAACATTCGTGAAATCAGCGATAAAATCGTTTCCGTTCCAAAGCACAGACCATTGAATGGCATCTTTTCCAATGATCAGAAGGTCAAGTAAAGAGAAAAGCACATAAGACAGAACGCATATGATAAAGCAATACTCATACCGTTTCTTAGTATCTATATTCATTTGTAGAATTAGCCGTGGCTTCATTCGTTCAAAACACCATTTATCAAAGATTTTTTGTTATTATAATATAGGAAAAGGAAATGTGCTATGAAATCTGTAGTCTGTTTACATAAATGAAGGTCTGTTTATAGGTTCTGAATTGATATTGCAGGCTTCTAAATTCATTTCCTGGTATTTTTACTTTAAGAAAAACGGGCTTAAATATGATCAAAGAATTCTACAACGGAAAAAAAGTTCTCATTACCGGGCATACCGGTTTTAAAGGCACATGGATGTGTGAGGTCTTGCTCATTCTTGGCGCAGATGTATATGGCTATGCGCTAAATCCCCCTACTGATCCAAGCCTGTTTGAAATATGTGATATGGCAGACAGGATCCATTCTTATGAAGGTGATGTGAGAGATCTGGAACATCTGCTTGAAGTTTTTGGGGAAGTTAAGCCTGAAATAGTTATTCATATGGCCGCGCAGCCACTGGTAAGAGAATCCTATAAAAGTCCTGTTTATACATACGATGTGAACGTTATGGGCACCGTAAACGTTCTGGAATGCGTCCGCCTGACAGCTTCAGTAAAGTCATTCGTAAACGTTACAACGGATAAGGT
>CACYDC010000350.1 GCA_902773025.1 uncultured Ruminococcus sp. | reverse complement strand
TTTTTCTTTTAAAAACGGATGCGTGATAATTTCCATTTTTCTTTTCTGCCACTCGCCTAAAAATATCTTTCTGGTATCATCATCCATTCTTACAGATCCGTTTTCTGATCTAATAAATCCTTTTCCAGAAATGATTTTTTTATTTATAAGAGTCAATACAAATCTGTCAGCATAAATACTTCTTAGCTCTTCCATCAGATCCAGCGCTAATGATTTTCTTCCGGGTCTGTCAGTATGCATAAACCCAACATAAGAATCCAGTCCGACTGCTTCTGATGCAGATGCGCACATCTCGGCAAGTAATGCATAAGCAAAAGAAAGCAGTGCATTTACATTATCAAGCGGCGGCCGTCTGTTTCTGATTTCAAAAACAAAATCATCTTTCTGCTGTAATATCAGATGATCAAATACAGAAAAATATCGTGCGGCTGATTCACCCTCTATTCCCCTGAGAGTATCAATATCCTCACATATTCTTGCTTTGTTCAGTGAATTATAAAGCTGATTGGTTATTTCCTTTATTTTATTGATATCTAACCTTAAACTATAATCTCTGATTGAACGTTCAAGAACAGATCGGCTGTTATATATTTTTCCGATAATAAAGCTTCTTGCATATTCCAGACTTCTTTTTTCATCATCTGCAATGCGGAATTGCTCTCTTCTGAGGAGTACATTTCCTTTTGTATTGCCTTCTATCCTTGCGAGAAAGTGTCCGTTTCGTGACATAAAGCACAGATCTATTCCGTCACTTGCACATTTTCCCATCAATGCAGGGCTTACACCTTTATAGCCTGTGGTTACGATCCCTTCAATATTATGAAGCGGTACCCTTGAGTATATATTATCTCCCAATAAAACAACAATATTTTCTCCCTCAAGAGAAAGATATGCCTCGGGTGATGTAATATATAAAGTATTCTTTAATTTTCTCATGATTCCTCCGACAGCATATAATCAATATATTTTCGGGCGGATGGTGTTGTCCCTAATTTTGGCAAACAGACATCCTTCAATGAACATGCATTACAGCTTTTGGATTTTTTTACCTTAGGAGTATATTTATCATTATAATACTTACGCATCTCTAAAAGATCTTTGAGTACCTGTTCTCTCAAAGCAGTTGTTAATTCAATTTTTTCACGATGACGTGTTTTTGCATAATACATAAAACCGTAAGGAATTTCGCAGCAAAGCATTTCTTCCAGACACATTGCCTGAGCAGCAAGCTGAAGCAGATCAGCTTGCTTCAGCTCACCATTCTTGTATTCAACGGGAACAACCCTGTATCTGCCTTCTCTTCCGAAAATACTGATACCGCATTTATCATTCCTTACAAATTCCACCACATCACATTCTCCGCTGATACCAAGAGTTTTTGAAAAAACCCGCATAGCTCTGGTTATAACAGTATTACCTCTTTTTTCAGTTAGATCCTTATCATGTGCTCTTTCATGCATCAATTCACCGGATACTGTCAGATAATTATCTGCCCATTGCTGTTCGATGTGGATAAGCGCCCATTGTCTGCGGCAGAATTCAAAATGCTGTATACCGGAGATCATAAGATAATCTTCTTCTGGATATTCCATCAGCGGCACTCCTCTGCAAGTTCCTCCAAATCAAGACCATCAAGAGAATTAACTTGAATATCATAATCGTCATAAGAATGCGGCTGTTCTATTCCTTTCTTCAGCCTTATTTTAAGACTTCTGTGTACTTTTGCGGAAGAATACTGACCGGATTTGCAGTTATGCTTCCACCAGAATACATTGCGAACCTCCATACTTCCCTCAGGTCTCGCAGAGGATGCATCATTTTCAAAAAGCGTTGTAAGCGCCTTTTTGATCTTTTCAGCATCGTCCCCTGAAAAACCTGTCTTTTCCGCAAGCTGGGGATTTATGCTTCCATAGCATACATAAAGCCCGAATTCCACACGGTTCTTGCTGCCCATTGTATCGGATGCCTTTTTATCCTTGGTTTCTCCATTAACACTTTTTGTTATTTGCATGGTGGATATATCAATCGGTGTCACCGTTTCAGCAGTTCTGATTGAAACAGGTCCTCTTACTCCGATAGAAACACTATCTCCTTTGAATGCAAATACCTGACCAAATGCCCTGACATCTATCCACTCAGCGCAGGCAGCCTCTGCAAATTTCACAGAGTCTTTTCCAGCTTTTTTAAGAGATTCTGTATTGCCGGCACGGTCGTGAAGACTCTTAGCGCCATCATCGCATCTGTCCGAGGACTGTACAAAGATTCTTTCTCCCATATCCTGAAGACGGTTGCGAATTTTTCTCTTTATGCATACATCGGATATTTCACCGAACCCGTCAAAATCCTCTCTCGGACGGTTTCCGTTAAGCGGATCACCATTGGGATTTGCTTTTTTGACAGTAATTACCACTGCAAAATCAATTTTGTTTGAAAGTGTAAGCATAATTATTCTTCCTCCTCATTTATTTCTGTACTTTTATAGTTTCTGAATTCAGCCATCTGGCTGTAATAACCAAGAAGATAATTTTCCTTAAGCGGTTCGTTATTAAACGAGCCTGCTTGTTCCAGCTTTGCAAGTATTTCCTCTGCCAAAGACTGATAATAGTTTCTTGTTCCTATTTTCAATTTAGAAATATACGGCTGCAGCTTATCTCTTATAGTCATAAATGTTCTTGCCGGCTTTTGGGCATAAGTACTCCAATATCTCATAGCACTGGTTTCTCTGCCGCTGTTCCCGCTTTTGAAATTAACATAATCCTCAAGCTTATGTGATGCAGCCAAAAGCCTTCCGAAGAGATAGTCTCTGTCCATACTTTCTTTGTTCAATGCCACACTGAACACTTCCTTTCCATAATCATACTGATACTTTTTTATCATAGCACAAGCTGATGTAAGCAGCCTGTCCCAATTTGCTTTCTTGAATCTTTGCGGATTGCTGACATTTCTCACTGCTGCGTATACCATATTTTTAGGTATTTTTCTACCCTGAACAATACATGGCAGAAGTCTGTCGATATATTTCTTTTTTGCCTTATCATCAACATCAACAAATTCTCCTCTTTCTACTCCAAAGGCAGCGAGTACGATATCTTCCGGTGACGGCGAACTGATCAGAAAAGCCTCTTTTTTCTTTACATAGAATTCCCAGCAACATTCAGAATACCATTTAAAAATATTGTTCAGAAAGCTTTGAGACTCCTGTTCATTATAATACGTGATGGAAAGCCTTCCTTGTCCGGAACCATCAGCCGTATCAACTGCCATTATCACAACTTTCAGGGTATCTTTTTCTATCCTTCTGATATCTTTGTCAAAGTTCTGGCGATATCCGGCAATCGCTTTATTAAGTCTTTTCGCAAACTGTTCTTCTGTATCAAAACCGATTTCATATTCATCCTCATCAACATCAAACTGACCAGAATCGCTCATAGGTGACGGGATATCCAGATTTCCCGGTGACCAACAGACAATGGATTCACTTCCATTATTATACCCTTGCCTTGATATAAGCCATCGTAAAGCATTGTGAGCCTTCTGCGAAACCTCATAACCAATGCGTACTGCTTCGGAGGCGGATGAAAACCGTCCCCTGAATGTAAAATTGGTGTTATCATTAGAAGAAATCAGCTTTGCTTTATCTCCGCTGTTGCGGATCTTAGACGGAAGCTTTTGTGTAACGGGACAAATCTCTCCGGTAGTGTAATCTATATCCATCTCAGTCAGCACACTATCATAATATCTGATAAAGCTGTCGTATACTTCTTTATCGCACCACGTTTTTACTGTTATGTTTTCAATTCCGGTCACAACAAAACGTACAAAGGTATCTGTCCCGTCAAAGACGTTATTATCTTTTAGATCTTTAATAACACTTCCATGATCGAGATACTTACAGATAGCCTTGACTTTCAACGGTGTATCCGGCAAGTCAGCCCAAAGATGAAACTGCTCCATATATTTTTCATAACATGGGCGTTTCTTTTTATCATCAGTAACATGATCATCATAATCTCCGGCAACATAACTAAGCTTGTCAAAAAGCGGCATAGGATTTACTCCATTTCCACGTGAAGCTGAATCCTCTGTTGCTGGCATTATTGTTATCTGATCGCTTTTATCAACCCTTGCTGCGCTTTTGAATTCTCCTTTTTCATTGATAGTGATCTCTATGCCGGCATTATTGGTAATATGAGATATAGGGAGCAGCACCAATGTCTGATCAAATGTCTTTTCGCCCTTTCCTTTGGATATTTTTTCGGTTTTTCCGACCTCACTTATACAATTATCATAGGTTGCAGCTAAAACATTCAACCATCCCATATATTATCCCTCCTCTGTGTCAAATTCAGACAATCCTGAAAAGTTTTTGCCTGCAGTAAAAATTTTATAGTCCGTTTTTTTGATTACTCTTGTAATGATGTTCGGACTGTCCGGTCTTTCAAAACGAATGATTCCGTTTCTCATAACAGGCTTCCATAGCCTTACCGTTATTTTGCCGGCATATTCCGGTTCTGTTTGTTCATCGGGATATGTGATACCATGAACCATCACACCCAAAGAACGTTCAGAAATACCTGCATAGGGTATGCTTGGCTGGTTATAGTCACAAGGCTCAACATATCCCTGACACTCTCTTGTTCCAAGAAAAATATCTCTTCTTCCTCCGCGTTCAACCATACGTTTTGCAATATCCCAGTGCTTGTTTTCATTTCTGTCTCCTGCTAATTCAGACCTGTTTTCGTTCCACTCAAAATGTGCCTTAACCAGATATTCTACATCGTAAAGGTATGTATAGATTGACAAGTCATTTGAATTATCATGATAATGAATAGGTCTTATACCTTTTGATTGCGTTTGTATTGGTTTCATTATTTTGACCTCATCGATAATCCATACAAAAGTCGGTTTCCAATAGATAGATTCTGTGATTCCCTTAAGTGCACTGTATGTAGGAATATCATAAGAAAACTTTTCTCCGCCTATTTTTGTCAACGGATCGGTAAACAGTGCGTATTTTCCGTAAACTTTATAGGTTATACTGTTGTCGTGCAGCATTTTATCAGCCTCTCTTTCTTTATATTATCAATGATTGAAACTGTGTATCTATACCGGTTTCTGTATTATAATAGCTTTCTGTAAGTACAAGTAAGCTTCCTTCAAAAAATGATTTTTCGATTGCCGATTGTTCGATCAGCTTTCTGTGTTTCATCGAAGATCTTATCATATTAACAGAATATCTTTGCAGCCTCCGCAGCAGTTTTCTTTTTTCTTCAGGATCGGTCTCTGAATATAATTGTTCAATAATTTTTTTGGAATCTTTGTAATATACAATAACACTGACAGAATTCATATTCTCAATTGGACTGAATAATTCCGCTGCTGTTTTGAATGACTGTGCAAGAGGATATGGGTATTTCTGTCCTTCATATTTTTTATATTCATTTTTTGCTTCTGCATTGATTCCTAAAAATGAATACAATGATTGATTGCTTGAATAATCGCTGCTGTATCTTTGTGCCGGTGCATCCATTATATTTTTTCGGTTGAAAAAATACTGCTCATAATACGCTTCTATTGCCTCCGGCATCAGAAGGTCCTCGCCATGATGCTGTGCAAGTCTTATCCTCATAGCTTCCTGACCTGCTTTGATATCCTCCAGCGAAGATATATGTTCTTCTTTGTATTGGATGATATAAGTCTTGCCGGCTGATTGACTTCTGCCATGACGATTGCATCGCCCTGCGGCCTGAGCAATACTGTCAAGTCCGCTCAGCGAACGGAATACCGTTTCAAAGGAGATATCTACCCCTGCTTCTATAAGCTGCGTACTAATACAGATGATTTTTTCATTATTGAGCAGCGCCGATTTCAATTCGTTTATTATATCCAGTCTGTGCTGCGGACACATATAAGTCGTAAGCTGTACGATTTTATATTCATCAGGTATAAGAGCTTTAATATGATCATACAGCTTCTGAACGGCTGATTTTGTATTAAGAATTATCAAAAAATTGTTTTTGGTCATGCTGATTATCAGTTCTGCAAGTCCTTCCGTATCATACACATGACTCCAGTAATCTGTTATTATATCGACACGTTTGAAAGCTTTACTGTATTTTTGTGTGTCAGTTATCATACAGGCGTTTTCTGAGTACAATAAAGGACGGTTTGTTTTTTCAAAAATCGGCTGGGTTGCGGTACATAATACGACCGTTGTATTGCAGATATAGGAAAGAAAATTAATCATGGTGTTGAACATATGTATATAGCATACTGGGATAGACTGCGCTTCGTCAATTATAATTACAGAGTTTTTTAATTGATGCATTCTCCTGATATCCATTGTACTCTTGCCAAACAAAACATCAAGAAAACGTACCATCGTTGTGAGAATGATCGGGCTGCTCCAGTTATCTGACAATAATTCATACTTCTGAAGAGCCTCATCGTCTGAAGCCTCATCAATAATCACATTGGAATGATGTTCCAATATGTTTTCAGTGTCTCCGAACACTCTTTTTAATTCTGCTGCATTCTGTTCGAGTATTGAAAGAAACGGCGCTGTATAGATAATTCTGTCCTTTTTTTCTTTTTGCGCCAGGTGTAACGCAAAACGCATTGCTGAGAAGGTCTTTCCACCGCCTGTTGGGATGGGAAGCTTATATATTCCGTTTCCATTATTCCCGGCAAACTCCAGACACTGATCTGACATTTCATGCCGTAGTTCATCAATTCTGTTTTTATCCGGTTTTTGAGCAAAAGAAAAAAGAAGATTGTTGAGCTTATCAAGACATTCACGAAAATATCTGGTTCTTTCGTTGCTGTCCAAACGGTGTTCTTTTTTACTGCTCATAAATTCCGCCGTATTTCGTCTGTCAGCATCCATAAGCATGGAAAGAATAAGCCTTGCAAGACAGCCTTTCATAAAGCTTATCTCATGTAATGGTTTCGGAGTATTCATTTTCGCAGCTATAAAACCGATCCGGTCTTCTATCTGTTTTATTTCAAGGCATGATTTTTCAAACAGCTTATTGATGTTATATGTATCCAGAAATACTTTGCTGTTTTCAAAAGCTTCCCGGTATTCTTTTTCATCTGGAGACAATCTTGCCGTAAACTTGTCTGAACCATCATAAGAAAGACAATCATTTAATCCATGATGCGACATAACAGCGTATGCAATAAGCTGTTTTACAAATAATTCGTTTACATTTTCAGAATTAGTATTTTCGATCACATACTTCGCACCAGCACTTGAATGATTCAGCTTCTTTTTTATACTTTTCCCATTATGAGCGTTATGTATATATGAATTGAAATTCAAAGTATTTTTACCTATGTCATGCAGAAGACCAGCTATCATCATAGTATTGCTTAGTGCCAACTTTTCACCTTCAAGTGAAGCATAAAAAGCTGTTTCCGCGCAATGTTCTTCTACTGATTGTTCTATATTTTTGTTATTTATATGTGCAGAAATAATAATAATCACCTCATAATATTGGTTCGACAAATCATACGGTAAGCTCTGGATTAGCTAATGAAAGATCCCGGATATTCTTTATTAAACCAGAAATTATTTTATGTAGAAATTATTCATACAATATGTTTATATCAATTATATCACAATAAGCAAGGATGTCAATTATAAATTTGTGATTCATACAATAATTTGTACATAATTGTAACACAAAGTAAGCTTAAATATATGGAAGCTGCAGCAATGTATCAACGACAATTACTATATTTGTAACAAAGAAATACTTGCCGGTTTGGGACAAATGAATGCTGCCGATGAATCAAAAAATCTCCCTCTGAATGTATCAATATACTCCTCTTCATACATATTGATAAGTAATCCAAGTTTGGCATTCAGAAAAAGAAAGATACGGTCTTCCATATAATAAAATGTATCCTCATGGAAG
>CACYDC010000349.1 GCA_902773025.1 uncultured Ruminococcus sp. | reverse complement strand
TTTCTTATATAGGAAGTGATGCACATAATATGACAGATCGCAGGTGCCATATGGCAGAGTGCATCGATTATGTTAATAGGAAGATGGGGACGGACTATACAGATCGGGTTTTTCGAAGAAATCCGAAACACATAGTTGATATCTCAAAGGATTAATGAAATTCTGATGAATCATTCAGATGATTCAGGCAGATTTGTATTGCCGGAGGCTGCCGATAGAATTAAGAGCAACGGCAATGACGGTTATTAATATTATGAAGAATTACAATGTGAGGAGAGGGAAATGGAAGCACAAAAAAAAGAAGAAATAGAGATTGACCTTGCGGAATTATTTATGACCGTTGCTTCACACTGGGCGGCGATTCTGCTTTGCACTGTGCTTTTGGCAACATTGGGATATTCTTACGGCAGATTTATGACAACACCGCAGTATTCGTCGACTTCTGTCCTTTATGTATTAAGTAAAAGTACATCAATTACATCGGTGGCGGATTTACAGGTCGGCTCTAATCTGACAAATGACTATCTGCAGGTTATTAAAGCTCGGCCGGTTCTTGAAAGGGTCATAGAAAATCTCGGACTGGACATGACATGTGCACAATTGTCCGGAAAAGTCGAGGTTACGAATAAAAGCAATACCCGTATGCTCAACATTACGGTAAAAGATGCTGACGTAAGAAGAGCGAAGATGCTTGCTGATGAGATTGCAGATGTTTCGTCTGCTTTTATTTCAGAAAAGATGGATCAGGATCCTCCGACAATTATTCAGTATGGATATACGGATGCAAGGGCTGTCAGCACATCTCCGGCAAGATATGCGCTGTATTGTGCAACGATTGGATTTGCATTGTCTGTGGCGATTATCATTCTTCAATTCCTACTCAATGACAAGATCATGACGCCGGAAGAACTGGAAAAGCGTACGGGTCTTCATGCTCTGGCGACTTTGCCAATGGACTAAAGACGGAAAAAAGGCAGTCTGGCAGTGTGCAACGCTTAGAAAAATGCTGTCTGACTACTATCAAGCAATAATATGCTGACTCAGTGAAAGAGGGAGACGAAAAATGGATTTAGTTACAGTGGATGCGGGAAAAGAACCCAGTTATGCGATGAAAGAATCACTTCGTACTTTTCGTACGAACATAGCTTTCTGTGGTTCTGATGTGAAGGTCATTTTGTTCACCAGTAGTGTTCCAGACGAGGGTAAAAGTACCTGTGTTATTAATCTTGCAAAAGCAATAACAGACAGTGGTAAAAAGGTTTTGGTAATTGATTCTGATATGAGGAAGTCCGTTATGATTCGGAGATATCATGCGAGACGTGAGGATAATCAGGAGATTTATGGTCTCTCACATTATCTTTCAGGACAGAAAACTGCTGATGATGTTATGTATAGGACCAATTTGGACGGCATATTTATGGTTTTTGCGGGACCTTCGGTTCCTAATCCGACAGAAATACTTGAAAAGAACGCTTTGGATGATCTGGTAAACATAAGCAAAAAATATTTTGATTATGTTTTAATTGATAGTGCTCCGCTTGGCGCTGCAATTGATGCTGCTGTCATTGCACGTGTTTGTGATGGCGCAATTATGGTTATCGAGCAGGGGGCGGTCGGAAGCCGTGTTATTAATGATCACAAGAAGCAGCTTGAAGCATCGGGTGTCCGAATTCTTGGTGCTGTGCTGAATAAGGTCAAGCTGAACAGCAGCGGTTATTATGGACATTATTACAAGAAATACTATGGAAAGTATTATGGAAAGTATAACAATGATAAAGGGAAGGAGCCTAAAAAACGGAAGAAAAAATTATCCGGGGGGTGAGTTGTTTTTGAGGAAAACTTTAAACACAAACAACAAAGTAGTGGAGTCAGAAGTGTTCTTTTTATGGTTTTCATCAGTGTCTCGACGTTTGTTATCGTTTTTATGATTTTTTGCGGATTGAACTCCCAAATGCAGTCAGGCACAAGTCTCAATGAATGGGATACCGGAGGAAAGTGGTCGGAAGGAATCGTTTCTTATAATTGAAAGGATTATAAATATAATTCTAAAATGCAGTGTTATCTCTTTATGGGCATTGATACGGATGATTCGGTCGAAAAGAAAAAAGTGGAATTAATTGAAAGTTTTTAACAAAGATGATGCATGATCCTGAAAGCAGGCCTTTGATTATCCAATCTAGGCTACTTGTTTTAAGTCTGAGAAAAATTTGGCGCCTAAAGGATTTTTTCGAGAGGAAAGGTAAGTCATTTAGAAAAATAATATACAAAGATGTTGCGTCATTATCAAAAAACACTTAAAATCTATTTTGCAAAGCGGCAATTCGGCTGTGTCGTTAGCGATTTAGTTGACAGTGTTAATAATAATGTGCGGAGTATAAGCTTTCAATGCTATTATTACCAAATATAGTGTGTTGCATTTTAATCAATTTAGGGGTATCATATTAAGAGTTTAAACTAGTATTGTAAGCGTTTTTATAACTAATTATAATTATCTGAGAAAAGCCGGACGGTATACGTTCGGCTATTCTATTGCAAAGAATATGGAAAGAAACATAAAAACCATATCTGATACTTTTTGTTATTCTTGCCTCCGCTGCATTTGGATATGGGGGGTTACTGTATGAATCGAGACAAAAGGCAGATGCTGATGCGTATATGACCTCATTAGCGTCTTCCTATACCGAATCAGTAGCACATACAAGCACTCCGACAGAGCGAAGTTATTATCTGGATCATAATGTCAATGATTGCGAAGGGTATCCTGAGTGCATCTATACTCATCTGTGGAACAGCAAGGAATGGTCAGATTCCAATACAATTGTGTGCGGTCAAAATATGAGGAGCGGTACCATGTTCCAGTCGTTTCACTTGTTTGAAGATGTGGATTTTTCCTTAACGATCAGTATGTTTATATTTATACTGAGAACCAAGAGACGCTTGTATACTAAATCTTTTCGGCATGGATTGCCGGAGGCGAAGATATACTCGAGACTTATGACTATATAAATGAAGAAGTATTTAAGTTCCATATTCTATTATTCAAAGCACTCGTGGAAACCTGCACATATCCAGGGAAATGTAAACGTGGAGACAAAAGATCATACGATTACTCTTTCCACGTGCTAAGGGGACTCATCTCCACCAGACTACTAGTGGAAGCAGTTTTTTTGAATAGCGAGAACGTGTCGGATTATACATTTGCACAAAAGGAATAATCTGCATGGATCTTCACTATAGATACAGGTAGTTTGTAAGAGCATTCGAATCAGACAGTAAGATGTGCCTATTAACAGATGCTGAATGACGGTTAGGTCATAGACCACCTTGTTACTGATGCAGTCAGATTTGATTGTGTTCTAATTGTAATATGAAGTAAGTGGGAAGTTTTTATGAAAAGACATAAAAGATGGGGTATTCTGTTTATTGTAAAATTGGTCTTAATAGCGATGATAGCGCTTGATTACGGTTTCATCTGGTATGAGTTTTATCTGGATCAGCTTTATTTTAAGACATTTTACTTTGTAGGAAACTTCGTTGTTGTCTTTCTGGCAGCATTTGTCTATGCGATTTTTGCAAGATTATATGGAGTTTTTATGCTCACCATCAGCAAAGTGCAGAATATAATTTATTCCAATGCTGTCAGTCTGTTCGTGACAAGTATAATTATGTATACTGTTTCAATTTTGTTGGAACGGCGGCTTCCCAATGCTCTTCCGATTATTCTCTTTTTTGTTATCGGTGTTCTGATCGGAGTGTTCTGGGCTAATGTTGCAATAGTCATCACTAATAGAATCACCCCGCTCACGAATATATTATTAATTTACGATAATGACGAGGCCAGAATAAACGGAAAGGCAATTATTGAAAAGTATCCTGCACGATATTCACTGATTGGAGAAAAACATGTTTCGGATAATATTGAAGATACAATTAGGGCGATAAAGAAATATCGGCCTAAAAGTGTTATGCTTTGCGGCATCCACTCAAGTCCCAGGAATACTATTTTGAAGTATTGTGTGGAGAAGGATATCACGGTATACATCAGGCCTAATATAGGAGACTTTCTTGTTAACAGTGCCACCAATGTTCAGATGGCCAATCTTCCGGTCATGATATGCAGAGGACATCAGCAGACATCATTATACCTGTTTCTAAAGAGGGGTATTGACATTGTTCTTGCTATTCTTGGTCTTATTGTATTTTCTCCTTTTATGATTATCACTGCTATTGCAATCAAACTGTATGATCACGGTCCGGTTATTTATAAGCAGGTGCGTCTTACAAGGGATCGGAAAGAATTCTATGTTTACAAATTTCGAAGTATGCGCGTAGATGCGGAGAAGGACGGCCAAGCGCGTCTTGCGTCTAAGAATGATGACAGAATTACGCCGGTCGGAAAAATAATACGCGCGGTAAGAATCGATGAGATGCCGCAGATATTCTGCATATTGTCAGGCAATATGTCTATCGTCGGACCCCGGCCTGAAAGACCTGAGATTGCCAAAGAATATGAGAAGAAAATGCCTGAATTTGCGCTGCGTCTTAAAGTTAAAGCGGGTCTTACAGGTTATGCTCAGGTTTATGGAAAATACAATACGGAGCCGTACGATAAGCTCCAGATGGATCTTATGTATATTGCCAATCAGAGCCTGGTAGAGGATTTTAAAATCATATTTGCTACAATTAAAATATTGTTCATGCCGGAATCTACTGAAGGTGTCGCGGATCAAAACCCTGTTAAAGCTGAAAAAGCGAACGATGGCGAGGTGTAGTTGACAGGAATGTTTTTCGGAATGGAACCTTCTTCAGAGTAAAAGCATTTTTAAAAATCGTTCAGACAAGGAAATGGTAAAGCCGGTATAGATTTAGAAAATCATCTGAGAGTTAGAAGAGATACGATTTGTTCATTATCTACAGAAACGGAGAATTTAAATGAGCGTAAAGGACAACTCATGCGGAATAGCAGATTTACAGGATAAGATGTTGGATCTGCTGAAACATTTTATTGAGACCTGTGATAAGTATGGCTTTCATTATTGGCTTGCGGGAGGAACCTGTCTGGGTGCTCTTCGTCATCAGGGTTTTATACCATGGGACGATGATCTCGATGTCTATATGCCTAGAAATGATTACGAACGCTATTGGGCAATAATGGGTCATGGAATAAAGGACGGGCACTATAAGCTTTGCCGGACGGAAGAAAAGAAGAACTATCATCATCGCGTTATGCAACTGGTAGATCTTAATACGACTTTTATACACAGCAGGTGCAAGGATGAGAACCTGGAACATGGTGTTTATATAGACATTATTCCAATTGACGCTTGTCCTGATAATCCGCTGTCGAGGCTTTCCCAGTTCTGCAATGCCATCGTTTACTCGATATGTAATATTCAGTGCAAGCCTGAATATAATGGAGGTAAACTTACCGGATTAATGTCATTAGGGACGACGCTGCTGCTTTCAATTATCCGGAGACCTGAATCCAGATACAAGGTCTGGAGAAGAGCAGAGCGGAGAATGGTGAATTATGACTGGAATAAGTGCATAAATGTGAAGTGCCTTACTTCTACGTTTCGTGAACTGTCAACTCCGATGCCTAAATCTTGGTTCGCTGAACGAAAAGTTCCGTTTGAAGACATCGAAGCTGTTATTCCGAAAAATGCTGAAGCCTACTGCTTCATGATGTATGGCGATTTTATGACTCTTCCGCCGAAAGAAAAACAGACAGTCAGACATAAGACAGAGTTTATTGATTTAAATAATCCGTATACGAAATATAAGGGAATCTATTACTGCATCAATTGATAAAGGATGGTATCTGGGAAATGTATGATATTTCGGTCATTGTTCCGGTCTATAATGCTGAACGGTATCTAAGACAATGTATTGATTCGATTTTGAATCAGACTAAGAAAAACATAGAACTGGTCCTGGTCAATGACGGTTCGACAGATCATACGCCGGATCTGATTGATGAATATGCATCAAAATATGCAAATGTGGCTGCGATCCATCAGACCAATATGGGGGTAGAGGCTGCCCGTTCAAATGGATATAAAGCTGCAACCGGCATGTATATTGGCTGGGTTGACGCAGATGATTTTGTGCAACCGGATATGTATGAGAAACTGTTCAATCTTGCAATGCGTGAAAAGGCGGATTACGTATATTGCAATTATGATTTTTATCCTGATAAAGTATCTACAAAGGACAAGTGGTTTAAAAAATATAAAGGTGTTCGCGATGCGGATTTCATTGACAGAAATACTCAGTGCTGGAATACGCTTGTTTTAAAAAAGCTATATGATGATATAAAAATTGATGAGCTGCTTCTTAAGTACTCGGAATACTGCTGGATTGTTGCGATGTTAAAAGCGAAAAAGATTGCCTTTACGGAAGAATCTCTATATTGCTATCGGGTCGGGCACGACAGTTTGAGCGGAGGAAATTTTCGGGGCAGAATAAGGCACTATAAAAAAGGAGCCCGCCTGTCTTACGGATTGAAAGAGCTTATTCAGGGAACCGGTTATGAAGTAAAAC
>CACYDC010000348.1 GCA_902773025.1 uncultured Ruminococcus sp. | reverse complement strand
TAAGCTTCACTTTCTATTGTACAAGAACAGCATGAATTCGGAAAAGCTTATTGATTTTATGAGCAGGCTTATCAAGGATAGTAAAAAAAAGGTGTTCCTTGTACTCGACAATCTGCGTGTACATCACTCTAAGGCTGTTGCGGCATGGGTGGAGGAGCACAAAACGGAGATCGAGCTGTTTTTCCTTCCCCCTTACGCACCGGAGTACAATCCGGACGATTGCTTAACAGTGATATAAAGCGCAATGCCGGTGCAAAACAGTCACCTCGCAGCCAAGAAGAGTTAGAAACTAATGTTCAGAACCGTCTGGACTATCTTTCTGCTACCCCTGACCATGTTGCTTCATTTTTTCAAGCACCATATACTTGCTATGCGGCATAAATTCAAGAATTAATTGGGGGAGCAATAATATAGAATGTAAGAGCGTGAAAATCGAAATTGCTGATTCTGCTCATGTAGTTATGGATAACACCACAGAAAAAAAGATTGAAGGAACATAATATGGAACGTCACGAACTTGAATTATCCTCAGCTTTTTTCAGAGCTGTATTTTACAATAATACAGTCAAATCTTACTGCCCCAAATATAGTTTGATCGAATCAAGTTGGCCTTATGAATTCGGAAATGATGAATTGTATAAGCTGCTGGTAGATGAAATACCCGATAAGAATCACCAGCAGCTTAAAGGGCATCTTGAAAATTTTATTCGGAATTTCGGAGATAGAAAAATTGATTTTTTTGACATCTTGTTTGAATTTTCTTCGGAAATGATAACACGGGTAGACAGAAATTACTGTTTCAGATATAGATACACAGATATTTGGCGAAATTTGACAAGGGAAATTGACGAGGAGACATTTGTCATTCCTTATATATTAAGAGATGATTTGAAAAGAAGAATTCCTGATCGAACTGTAATGGATTGGCTTTTTTGCATAGAACATGATAATCAGGATATCAGAAAATTACTGAGGCGCGATGACGGTGTTTCTGAAAACCATTTTCACCTGAGAGGTTCTTCGGCATATTTTTACGTTTCTTGGGTATTCCTTATGAATAATGTCATAAGCTATGACTTTGAACAAAAACTAAAGAAGATTAATGAGAATCACCTGAAAAATTTTCAGAATCAAGAAAATGAATATCCCATGCATTTTTTATGGAGAAAGGCAGCCGCTATTCGATTGTATTTGTTTAAATATATAGGTTTATTATTTAATTCCTGCGAATATGAACAGAACAATTGCTGCGGTATTAGCGACGATTCTCTGTCTGACAATGAGACTGATTTTGAAAAACTATTGCGCGTTTTTATTGATCTTGATTATCGTGAATTCGGTATTCCTATCGCTTCTTTGCAGGATAAGATAAACTGTTTGAATCACTTTGGTACTATAGATTATGCTCACACATTCAAAAGTGAAAATCATACAAAGTATCTCAATCTTCAAGGCGAACGATATATTATCTATTACTCTTTGAAGATAATTCATGAAAAGAGAAAAGGGCATAAGATAATAGGGAGATTATTATTTCTTTACATAATGATCAAACACAGGTTTCGTGCAGAACTTGTACAGAGTAATTTCAGAGTAGGATTTTACAATTTTGCCGAGTATCAGGGTAGAAAAAGCTATTTTATCCCATGGTCCGAAGAAACGGAGTGCAGCATAGCCACAGATACCATATTCAGTATGATAGATCATACCAAACTGCACAAAGCAGAACTTCGTATAATGCCTGAAAAAAGTGCTAGTGAATTAGCAGATTCAATCAAGCTGTACGATAAAGCAATCACTAATGCATTGGGTGAATATTATGGACACAGCGTCGATACAAGCAGCTGCGCACTCTTATGTAATCGACAGGAAAACAATTGCTCCTCAAAGCCACATAATGAAATTAGTAAAGAAGATTTTTTCTATACACTTCATTTCGGAAAATCAAATGAGAAATTTCAAAAAGGAAAATGCAGACATAGCAAGTTAAGAAAGAAAATTGAAAGTCAAGCAAAAGCGATTTGGGAAGCAAGGCGGATAAAAAAGTACCAAATATATGACCGTATATTGGGTATAGATGCTTGTGCTAGCGAATTAGATTGCCGCCCCGAGGTGTTCGGAACTGTTTACAGATTTTTACAGGATTATGATACCTACGATATAAATCAAGACGGTATGCTCTATCAACAGCTAAAAGCAACTTATCATGTTGCGGAAGATAATTATGATATTGTTGATGGATTGAGAGCGATTGATGAAGCAATCACTTTTCTAAATCTGCGTTCTGGTTCAAGAATAGGTCATGCTACATTGTTAGGCTTTAATGTGGATAGGTACTATGAAATTAACAATCCTGTATCCATGCCTGCACAGAACTTCCTTGATAATATTGTATGGATGTACTTTTTTATTCGTCAGAATAATATCGTCTTTGAAGAAAGTGCATTGTTGTTTGCGTATTTTAATGAGAAATTCAATGAGCATTTTCATAATATTTTCGGATATGATATTCAACCGGTTTTTGTAAATACAAAAATTGAGGAAGCCGGAAAAAAGGATTATGTACTTCTTTCGGACGATGTAAAATGTTCCAGATGTGAAACTTGTAAGTTTGATATTTATCACTATTATTTATCCTATCTATTAAGAGGGGATGATCCCGAACTCTATAAATCCGGATATATGTGTGATACATACACCATTTCGGAAGAATATAGAGTGTGTACGTCTTTGTCACGTATGAAAACCGCACGAAAAAGTTTTGAAGCAATTTATTTGAATTATTTGTATCATTATAGTGATCGTGTTAAGGAATACAGTTCAAAGAAGATTCAGGAGATCTTACCGGAATGCTTTGTCAAAGCTGTTTCATTAGTTCAATACGAGATGAAAAGAAAGGTTTCAAACGAAGGAATCGCAATAGAAACGAATCCAACATCAAATATGTTCATTAGTGCGATTAAGGATTATTCCGAACACCCGATTCTATCTTTCTATGATATTCGACCTGATGATAATGACGGAAATATTCAATTGCAGGTTTCAATCAATACCGACGATAAGAGCGTTTTCTCAACATCTTTAAGCAATGAATATGCATACTTGTTGTTCTATCTTGAAAGACTCAAAGACAAAAACGGAAGGCAGCTTTATTCCCGTTTTGAAATATTGCAATGGTTAGATGCAATAAGAAAGATGGGTAACGAGCAGTCGTTTGCAGAAGGCAAAGAGTAAGGGAATGTGAGTATAATTAGAATTATCTGATTAGTTTTTTAAAATATAGGGCACCTCTAAAAACAAAATAATCATTTTTCCAAAAACAGATTATGACAAATTTTTCATAGCATATGAGATATCATATTATTGTCTGCTTTTATCATTTTTTACAACAAATGGCAGAACAATAAAATAACAATGAAAAATTTGTCTGAGTTGGATAAGTCGAAAATAGAACAGTACATACAGTATTTAGGGAGTTT
>CACYDC010000347.1 GCA_902773025.1 uncultured Ruminococcus sp. | reverse complement strand
TACTGGGGACAAAAAATGCAGGGTAAGCCTGTTATAACTTATGCTGTGTCTGTTTCCAATACATCACGAGAAACAATTGAAAGCAGGATCCCTGTCAGAGAATGGCTGAAAAGCTTTACGGCAATTTCTGTCCGTGATAAGCATACAAAGAAAGTTATCGAGAGCTTTACCAACCAGCCGATCGAAATGGTCTGCGATCCGACACTTCTTGCCAGAGCGGAGCAGTACAAGGAGCTTATCACAATGCAGATAGAAAGACCTTTTCTGCTGATATATTGCTTTGTTGATATTCAGATCACGGAGGAAATGCAGGAAAGACTTATTGCATTTGCCAGAGCTCACGGTTTAGATATTATTTCCTATGGTATGAACAGAAAATGGTGTGACAGATCGGTCTGCTATGATCCGCAGACATTCCTGTCGTATTTTTCACAGGCTTCCTTTATCATAACAAATACATTTCACGGTGTCATGTTTTCCATGATCTTCAATAAAGAATTTATGGCGATAGGCAAGGAAAAGATCAAGGTCAGGGAAGCGCTGGAGGTGCATGGTCTTTCTGACAGACTCAGAGAACAAACTGTTGATATAGAAGAAATATATCAGCAAAAGATAGATTATGACAGGGTAAATTCGATTATTGAGGGAGAAAGGCAAAGAGGAATGGCATTTCTCAGAAAAGCCTTTGAGGAAATCGAGTATGAAGATAAAGAGTAATGAAGACCTTTCCAGGCATACAACTGTTAAAATCGGCGGTATTGCAGATAACTATTATATTCCGGAAAGCGTGGATGAGTTGATACAGCTTACTTGTGAGTTGTGTGATTATAAGATACTTTCTGCCGGTTCGAATTTATTGATCAATGATAAGATACATATCAAAAATGTAATATACATGGGAGAAGTCTGCAAGGACATCCGAAATATGGGAAATGGAAGGTACTATTGCGGCGCATCTGTGAGAATTCAAAAGCTGATCTCTGTGATAAATAAGGATGGATACGGCGGTATAGAAGAATTGGTCTCCGTTCCCGCTATGATCGGCGGAATGATTTATATGAATGCCAGCATCGGCAATGATGTTGTGGTGTTATCTGATCATATTGTCCGTGTAGATGTGATCTGTCAGGGAAAAAGGATGTCACTCAGCAAAGAAGAGTGCGGATTTGAGCATAGAGCGTCGAGATTTCATAGCGATGACTCCATTATTATAGGTGCTGAATTTCAGTTTCCTGAGCAGTCTTTTGAGATCTCGGAAAAAAGAAGAAAAACCAGATTAGAAGCCTGTAAGCAAAAATTGGATTTTTCCGGATACAATTTCGGTTCATTGTTTAAACAGTGTGATTATATGCTGATGAGCAGATTGGCAAGATTGGGAGTGAAAAGTGGAAGGGTTTCTCTTTCACACAAAACAACTAACTGGCTTCTTAATAACGGTGGAGGAACATACAAGCAGGCAATGTCTGTCATAAAAATCTGCATGCTCTCTCATAAGCTTTTAAGAAAAAAAGCTGAGTTAGAAGTGTGTGTGTGGGATAAATAATGAAGTGAAAAGGAAGATATTATGAACAGGCTTTTAATGCTACCAAAAAAAGCACTAAACAAATATCAGAATTCTTCTCCTGTATTCAAAGCTACTATTTGGTTCATGATCTGTAGTATACTTCAAAAAGCAATATCATTAATTACAGTTCCGATATTTACAAGAATGCTGACTCAGGAGCAGTATGGTCAATATTCGGTGTATAATTCGTGGCAGCAAATATTTGCAATGATCTGTACCTTGAGACTTGAATACTCTGTTTTTAACAAGGGTATGTCTAAGTTCAAGGACAGAAGGGATGAGTATACTACCTCCATGCAGGGACTTACAAATGTAATTGCATGTATAATGCTGATCGTCTATCTGATATTTCACCATCAGATCAATGATTTTTTGGAATTGCCAACTATCGTTGTTCTATTCATGATACTTGAATTACTATTTACACCGGCAATATCATTCTGGTCACTTAGAAAACGATATGATTTCAAATACCGTCCGGTAGTATTAATGACCTTGATGATGGCTGTATTGAATCCTGCTCTTGGAGTTGTGCTGGTATCTGTCAACGAGGATAAAGGACTTGCAAGGATTTTTTCGTGCATAATCATTCAGATGTGCTTCGGTATCACTGCATACATACTAAATCTTCGTAAAAGCAAAAAGCTGATTTCATTGGATCTGTGGAAATTTGCATTTTTGTTCAATCTTCCCCTGATACCGCATTATTTTTCCATGTATATTTTAGATCAGTCTGACAGGATCATGATACAGAAGATGGTCAGCCTGGAGGCTGTCGCATTATATAGTATCGCATATAATGCGGGAGCTATCATGAAAATAGTGACCACAAGTTTGAATAATGCATTGGTGCCATGGCAGTATCGGAAGCTTGAAAACAAAGAATTCGATACCCTGGAAAACAGAATGACTTCGATCTTTATGATCGTAGCTTTGATAGTCGTTGCCTTTTCTTTGTTTGCCCCCGAATTAGTACTGTTTTTCGGAGGCGAGCAGTATATGGAGGCTGTCTATGTGATCCCGCCTGTATCAGCCAGTCTTTTCTTTATTTTTGTTTACGGAATGTTTGCCAATGTCGAGTTGTATTATGATGCAAATAAATTTACGATGTTTATATCATTAACCGGAGCAGGACTGAATCTTCTTCTGAATTATATATTTATTCCGATTTTCGGTTATGTTGC
>CACYDC010000346.1 GCA_902773025.1 uncultured Ruminococcus sp. | reverse complement strand
CTTTGCTTTCAACGAGCAAAGGCAAGCCGTAGGCTTTGTGGTTATACTTGTATTTCAGAACTATCGGAGGCTTTAAAATGGATAAAAACAACACTTTTCAGGATAACTATACAGTTGACACTGCTGTCAGAGTTTCCTTGGTAAGTATAATTACAAATACTCTGCTGTCCCTGTTTAAGCTTATTGCCGGATTCACTGCAAATTCGGCTGCTATGATAAGCGACGGTGTCCATTCAGCTTCGGATGTATTCAGCAGTATAATCGTAATAATAGGAGTTAAGCTTTCTTCCAAAAAATCTGATAAGGAACATCCCTACGGTCATGAAAGACTGGAATGTGTTGCTGCGATCGTTCTTGCTGTAATACTGTTCATTTCAGGCTGCTTTATTGGCCTGGACGCGGTCACAAAAATAAGCGCAAACGATTATTCCGGATTCAAGGAGCCGGGTGTCCTTGCCATAATAGCAGCTGTGGTTTCTATCATTGTCAAGGAAGCTATGTTCCATTACACAAAATACTATGCCAAAAAAACAGATTCCGGCGCTGTAATGGCAGATGCATGGCACCACCGCAGTGATGCGCTGTCGTCTGTAGGCGCGCTTATCGGAATTATCGGAGCAAGAAACGGCATACCTGTTCTGGAACCGGTGGCGAGTCTTGTGATATGCCTGTTTATAGCAAAGGCAGCGTTGGAAATATTTTTAGACGCTGTAAATAAAATGGTGGATCATTGCTGTGACAGTGAGACAGAAGAAGAAATAAGACAATGTGTTCTGTCAAATAAAGATGTTGTACGTATAGATGTTCTTAAGACACGTATTTTCGGTAATAAGATATATGCGGATATCGAAATATGCGTTGACGGAAACAAGACTCTCAGGGAAAGCCACGAAATTGCAGAAAATGTTCACAATATCGTTGAAAGCTCATTTCCTAAGCTAAAACACATAATGGTTCATGTTAATCCGGATTGAGAGAACACTTGTTCAGCTTCTGATCGTATTATGACTGAAGAAAAAATTTTTAACTACTTTATGTTTTTCTATTTAAAAAACATAAAAAGTATGCTACAATAAAATAAGTATGGTATTTTCTGTACGGATTCTAAAATGTCTGTATAAATGAGTTGCTTTTACTGATACCGAATAGATACGGACGAAAAAAGAGGTCTTTTTTTATGAATAAAGAATACGATGTTCTTATAGTCGGATCGGGTGCAGCAGGCCTTTACGGTGCTTTGCAGTTTCCTGAAAACGTAAATGTACTGCTTATTTCCAAAAGAGAATTGACTCTGTCTAACAGTTCTCTTGCTCAGGGAGGTGTTGCTTGTGTGCTTGATCGTATAAATGATGATTTTCAGCTGCATATAGCCGATACAATGACAGCAGGAAAAAATAAAAATAACCCGGCCGCTGTTGAAACTCTTGTAAGAGAAGGACCAGGGGATGTTCTGCGTCTGAAGGAACTTGGTGTTGATTTTGATCTTGACGAGAATGGAGAAATGCAGAAAACACTTGAGGCGGGTCATTCACGTCATCGTATCGTTCATCATAAGGATTCGACCGGAAAGGCGATCGTTGATGCTTTGATCGAACAGGTCAAAAAACGTCCTAATATAAAAATCTGTGATAATACTCTTTTGTATAAGCTCGATAAAACCGACAGCGGATTTCTTGCCGGGTTGGTTTACGCAGACGGATCATCTGAGGTGGTTGCTGCGCATTACTGCATTATGGCTTCCGGAGGTATCGGCAGAGTTTATCAGTATACTACAAATTCCGCAATAGCCACGGGCGATGGTATTACCCTTGCGTTTATGCTTGGCGCCCGAATCAGGCACCTTAGCTGGATACAGTTTCATCCTACGGCATTCGCAGCAGAAAATGACAGGGAACGTTTTCTGATAAGTGAGGCTGTGCGCGGCGAGGGCGCTATCCTTCTCAACTGCAACGGAGAAAGATTCGCCGAAAAATATGATCCGCGCGGACATCTTGCGCCTCGTGATGTCGTATCAAATGCAATAATGCAGGAATCCATTGCAACTAACAGTGAAAAGTTCTATTTGGATATAAGCTACAAGGATCCTGAATTTGTTAAAAACCGTTTCCCTATGATATATCAGAATTGCCTTAAGGAGAATATAGATATTACCAAAGACAGGATACCTGTATTTCCATGTCAGCATTATCTGATGGGCGGAATTGACGTTGATCTTGAAGCAAGAACGACTGTAGACAGACTTTATGCGGCAGGTGAGTGTTCACATACCGGAGTGCACGGTGCGAACCGTCTTGCGAGCAATTCTCTGCTTGAGGCGCTCGTGTTTTCAAGAAGGGCGGCCTGTGATATTCTTAACAGAATGAAAACCGACAGCAATCCTTCATTCCCTGCGTTTGATGAACATGATGATCTTAGCGGTAAAAAGCTTCCTCACGGATATCGGACTGAGGTCAGGAAGATCATTCAGGATTGTCATTTTGTTATACCTAAGCCTGAAGCAGCTCCGCAAAGTCTTGAAAGGATAACGGAGATTCTGAGTGATATTATAAGCGGAGGATATGAAATAAACCGTGATTTTGTAGAGGCAAGAAGCCTTGCAACCGTTGCCGCGATCATTCTCAGGGAAGTTGTAAAGCAGGATGACTAAATTATATGAGGAGAATATATATGACACTGAATCAGTTTTATGTGGACAGTATAATTAAAACTGCGCTTAAAGAGGATATAAATTACTGCGATGTCACGACCGATTATCTTATTCCCGAGAATCAGATAGGTATCGGCAGACTCATGTCAAAAGCTGAAGGAATTGTGTGCGGTGTTGAGGTCGCAGCAAGGGTGTTTCAGCTTTTGGACAGCGACACGGAAATAGAAATATTAAAAAAAGACGGCGACAGCATAAAATACGGTGAAGATATAATGCAGCTTCGTGGAAAGACCTCTGTTCTGCTAAAGGGCGAGCGTACTGCGCTTAACTTTATTCAGCATATGAGTGGTATTGCTACTGCTGCCAACAAATATGTGAAGATAGTAGAAGGAACTAATGCAAGCATTGCTGATACCAGAAAAACCCTTCCGGGTCTGCGTCCTATACAAAAATATGCCGTAATGTGCGGCGGCGCGAGAAACCACAGATATAATCTGTCCGATGCCGCAATGCTCAAGGATAACCATATTGACGCGGCAGGAGGTATCACTGCTGCTATAACAAAGCTCAGGAGCAGGATAGGGCATATGACAAAAATCGAAGTGGAAACCAGAAATCTTGACGAACTCAGAGAAGCGCTTGAAGCTAAGGCGGATGTTATTATGCTTGACAATATGAGTCCGGAGATTATGAAACAGGCTGTGGAAATAACAAACGGCAGAGCGCTGCTCGAAGCCTCGGGAGGAATAACTGATGAAACTCTCAGAGCAGTTGCTGAAAGCGGTGTAGATATTATTTCTGTCGGCGCGCTTACACATTCGGTAAAGGCATTTGACATTTCTATGTATGTAAAATAATGAGATATGGTAATACCGGAGAAGGATATATACGAATTCTTACAGTCGCAGAATCAGCCTGTAATTATTTACGGGACCGGAAACGGCGCCGATAAAATTATCGCTGAATTCGAACGAAGAAATATTGACATAGGCGGAATAGCCGCAAGCGATGATTTTGTCAGGGGACAGAGCTTTCATGGCATGGAGGTAAAAAAAATATCCGAATTTGAGCTGAGTTTCGGAAAGCTTGTAATTATTATTGCATTCGGGACCTGTTTGCCGGATGTGATGGAAAGAATCTTCCGTTTATCGCAGCAGCATACGGTCCTTGCAGCAGATGTGCCCGTATACGGCAGCAATATCTGGTGCAGAGAGTTCTATGAGGAAAACAGATGTGATATTGAAAAGGCTTATTCGCTTTTTGCCGATGATCAGTCACGTTTTGTATACGATAGCATTATAAGATTCAAGCTTACGGGAAAAATGGAGTATCTTCGTCAATGCTACAGCGGAAAAAAAGAAGTGTTCACTGAACTCCTTCCACTTTGCAGCGAAGAAAGCTACCTTGATCTCGGAGCGTACCGCGGCGATACGATAGACGAGCTGCTGAGTTATACAAACGGAAAATATAAGAAAATAACCGCGCTTGAGCCTGACAGGAAAACCTTTGCAAAGCTTAAAAAACACACTGAAGGTATGAAAAATATCAGGCTTTTCCGTATGGGAATATGGAGTGAAGACCGTGATCTGTCATTCAGTGATTCCCTCGGACGGGGATCATCGTTCAGCGAAAACGGCGGCGATACTCTTGCGGTGACTAAAATTGATACACTTTTTGCTGTTCAGGAGACCACTTATATAAAAATGGATGTTGAAGGTTGTGAGCGTCAGGCTATTATCGGTGGGATCAACACGCTCCGCCGTGACAAGCCCAAGCTTAATATTGCTGTTTATCACCGCAGTGAAGATATTTTTTCCATTCCGCTGCAAATACACTCTGTTGAACCGTCATACAAACTCTATCTGCGTCAACACCCTTACATACCGGCATGGGATCTTAATCTCTATGCAATATCTTGATAAAAAATCAGGACTGTCCGTCAAAAAACGTCAATGTCATTAAGATAAGAACATAGAAAAATAAAAATACAGTGATAAAGATAGCACATCGTCAACGGTGAGCTCTTTAAGCAAAAAAAACAATATACAAATAAAGAAATTTATGATACTCTATAAGTGAAGCCAAAAGGATGTTTATTCTTTAGTTTACGAGGGGAACTTCGACTGGGACGAATGGGAGAAATAAACTTTGTGAGCAAGGCTTCAACACGAGACAGAGCGAGATCACGAAGGAAGAATTCTCTGCAGATATGTATAGCGGCGGAAAAGTTGACCCTGTAAGCATATTTTCTGTTTTTTTGATGAATGACTACGGACTGGGTAATCAATTCATAGAAATTGTACATGGTAAGGCGAGCAAAGATTTCCTGTTGAACGAACTCCGTCTTTTTTGCATGAAAATGTTGGAGTCCAACAGTATATTTCAATTCACGAAAAGAAGTTTCGATTCCCCATCTCATAGCGTAAAGTTTTTTCAACTCAGAAGGAGGAAAACTTTCAGCATCTAAATTGGTGATGATAGTTTCAAAAGTATCCTCTGAAATAGGGAAACGAACAATACGGAATGAAAGGGGATAAAAAACCACAGGATCATGCTTTCTTGAATGTTTTGGAAGAAAAACAAAACGTGTAGTATTGGAAATAAACTTGTTAAGGTTTTTGTCTTTAAACAACACCGTACCTCTTTAGTTTGTCTGTTAGTTAGGCGGAGATTAAAATGAACATCAAAACAAGGTGTGTCAGGCAAATTTAAACCGCTGACGATTCCACCAATCCCGTTTTTAATACGAAACAGGAATTTCCAGCCTTTCTTCTGAATGTGAGCAAGCGTATTATATGATTCATAGCCTCTGTTCGCCATAAGCAGGACATTTTTCAGTTTTGATTTGTCTGTCATAGTGATCAAAGCACCACATTCATCGGCATATCTTCGTTTCTGGAGTAAAGCGTCAACATAAACATGACGAACAATGTCGTAAAGAGCGTTGAGATGGAGAAGATTATACGGCTTCTGAACGTCCGTTCCCGTAAAGTAGGATTCCGGATCATCGGGATTTGCGGCGGTAAGAAAATCTGAGCCATCGACAGCCAACAGTTGAAATCCGCGGTAGGTTTGTGATTCCGCAGTCTTTTTTGCAAATAGAGCAAACAAACTTTCAAAGGCTTCCGGCAGAATTTTTGCTCTTTTCTGCACAAAAGCAGAGGTTGTTGCAAGTTCTTCGCCAAAGCCGAAAAAATCCATCATTTCACTTGATAGTGAACCGGCTTACATACACAGGATTGATTGGATCATTTGATTGAAAGGAAGCTTTCCCTTTCTGGAAAAATCCTTTTGAGGGTTTGAGGTAAAATAATCTTTACAATTATTCAAAGCTTCAATAGATTACTGCAAGAGTATTTTTGCGATTTTCAGTTTCATGGTGCGTCCTCCTTGTAGTTTTGGTGTTGGGTACATTCCCTTAACTGCAAGGGTCGCTTTGTTGATTACATCAACAAAGCGACCGCACATTTTACTGATTGGTCAAGTGTTTTTTACAAAAAAATCAAAAATATTCAAAAAAGAATACCCCGTACATTTGTTTTAGTACGAGGTATTCTTTATTTGTGCTTTACCTTAATGACATTGCCCCGGCAGGGTTTGGGACAGAGTCCCAATAATCTGAAGAAGAAAGTCGATTTCCATGCTAAGGCACCAAACAAGCTTGACAAGAAATATAGGGTGTGTTAAAATAATAATATGATATTATCAACTAACTACTAACAGGTGATCGCATGAATGAATTTAAAGATAAGAATGGTTTAACGGAAGAACAGTTCCTTGCGTCATATCATCCGGGAGATTACCCGAAGCCAAGCGTTGCAGTGGATATGGCAATTTTTTCGGCCGCCGACAAAAAAGAGGATAACTACAGAAAACTTCCCGAAAAGGAACTGAAGCTGCTGATGATAAAAAGAGGCGGCCACCCTTGTATTGGTACATGGGCGCTGCCCGGAGGCTTTGTCGAACCTGATGAAACAACCGAACAGTCAGCATTGCGGGAACTTCACGAAGAAACAGGAGTAGACAATATTTATCTTGAACAATTATACACTTTCAGCGATCCGCACCGTGATCCGCGTACATGGGTAATGAGCTGTTCTTATATTGCCCTTATTAACAGTGAGAACCTTAATGTTGAAGCCGGAGATGACGCAAAGGATGCTCAATGGTTCACTGTAAAGCTTGACACTGTTTCTCAGCATACAAGTGAATATGACGGTGGATTTGAAAAAAATACGGAATATTCTCTAAAACTGTTATCCGGTGATACCGTGCTTTCCGCGGTTATCAGCCATAGCTTCATCAGAAGCAGTAATGGTTCACAGAATAAATATGAAATTATTAAAAATGACGGCATAGCTTTTGACCATGCAAAAATAATAACATATGCTGTATTGCGCCTGAGAGGAAAGGTCCAGTATACTGATATTGCGCTTAATCTTATGCCTGAGTATTTTACATTGACTCAGCTTCAGCAGGTGTATGAGATAATTCTCGGCAAACCGCTGATAAAGGCGCCTTTCAGAAGAAAGTATTGTATGCTTGCTGAACCCACCGATAAACAAACTGCTGATGCCGGACATCGCCCGTCACAGCTTTTCCGTAAAAAATGGATGTCAGACTAAATATCAAAAACGGAGGATCAGAAATGAAAGTACTTGTTGTTGAGGATGAAACAGGTCTTGCTGAAGCAATTGCTGCAATTCTAAGAAAAGAAGGTTATTCAGTTGAAACCGCTAACGACGGTAAATCCGGCCTTGAAAAAGCATTGTCCGGCAGATTTGACTGTATGGTGCTGGATATAATGCTTCCTGGTATAAACGGGCTGGATGTCCTGACATATCTCAGGGTTAAGGAAATAGAAATGCCGGTGCTTCTTTTGACTGCAAAAAGTGAAGTTGACGATAAAATAAAGGGACTTGACTGCGGCGCAGATGATTATCTTACAAAACCATTCGTAACTGGTGAGCTTCTTGCAAGAGTCAGGGCTATGACACGACGTTTGGGGCTTAATCAGGATATTAATCCCAAATACGGAGATATTACTCTTGAATTGAAAAAGGGTGAACTTTTATGCAAAGGAACGAATATCGTACTAGGCAGAAAGGAATTCCAGATGATGGAAATTCTCATATCCAATGCCGGCAAAATAACAACAAAGGATGATTTCGTTTCTAAAATATGGGACAGCAATGATGACAGCGCATACAACAATGTCGAAGTCTATATTTCATTCCTGCGCAAAAAATTAACTATGCTTCATTCGCGCGTTCAGATAAAAACAAGAAGAGGTATCGGTTATTGCTTAGAGGGTGCCTGAAATGATAAAAAAGCTTCAAAGAAAGATTATTATAATTGTTTCATCCCTGCTTACTGTCGTTGTTG
>CACYDC010000345.1 GCA_902773025.1 uncultured Ruminococcus sp. | reverse complement strand
TTTCTCACGAAAATGAATGATGGACAAAAAGCCAATAATATGATACAATGTAGAAAAAGAATATGTGCGAGGGTTACGCTCAACTAAATTGTTGAAGTTTAATTCACAAAAAAATGTTTCGTTTCTTCAAAAACAGGGACACTTGTCTTTTAATCAAGGTGTCCGGAGTTGAGTTACCGATGAATAATTGTTGTGTACCTCAAAGCCGTAAGCTTCAAACAGGTAACATTGTCTATACTTGCATAAAAATATTGGCTGTCGTTGGGAAGTTCCATCCGGCAGCCTTTTTTGTTTTATTATTATTCTTCCGGACATTTATCCGGTAATGAAAATTCAATTGATATCCTGAAAGTATTGTCAGTACATCCGCAGTTTATTTCTCCGCTATAATTCTGAATTATCTTCCGGAGTGAATACAATCCGAAGCCATGCATTCCCTTATCCTTTTTCGTTGTTGAAGGAATACTGCCCTTGAATTCGATTTTTCTGATAACCGGATTTGTTATTTCAATGAAAATAAAACCGCTTTGACAAACTGCTTTTACAGAAATAGTTTTCCCATCGGAATCAATACATTTACAGGCTTCAAGGGCATTATCGAGAGTGTTTCCGAATATAATACAAAGATCAGTAGGATCAATTCTGTCCGGCGGTATAGCGCCGTCAAAAACGATTCTTGTATTTATCTTGTCAGCCTGCTGTTGTTTGTCGGAAAGCAGTGCATCAACAATACCGTTTCCGGTATCAAATAAGTCCGAAGGCGGTGTAAGGTCCTTATCATAATTATTAAGCATCTCAATTGCTTCATCGTTTTTTCCTTCTGAGATAAGCCTGCTTAGTCCTATAAACATATTCTTGAAATCATGTCTGAATCTTCTGAGTTCAAAATTTGACTGCGAAAGCTGTATATAATGCTCCGCCTGTGCGTTGATTTGTTTTTCATAGTTTTCCGCCAGTTTTTTAAAGTTTTTATTAGACATAGAATAAGCCACCAGAACAGGCATTGCGATCGAAAACAGTATTACAAGAACTATCAAAAAAAGCTTTACTACATATATCCATGATTTAGATCCGGAATAATTTGGCTCGTAGAAGATCAGCACTACTACACTTGTACTAAAAATCAGAACTGCAAATGAAAGTATTTTGATCAGAGCAGGTGTCCATAAAAATATTTGTATAAGGTTCTGTCTTATCTTAGTAAAACACAGCAAAATGCAGACTGCGAATGTAACCGTATTTACAGCAAGATCAATATATGATTCCCCCTCCGGATCAGGAGTCATTATCTGACTTAAAAATGTAGTCATAAGTACACCTGTCAGGAACAAGGAAACATATATCAAAATGATGGTTTTTAATTTTATTCCGCTAAGACTTATTCTGCAAATGAATATCTCTACAAACTGAAAGAAAAAACCTACAGCAGGGAAGGTTTTATTATCGCATAAAAATCCGATAACCGAAAGCAGTAAAAATGCAAAGGACGACAGTACTATTCTGATCTTGTTATATTCTGCATTAAGGACCTTTACGGAAATAATTATCACCATAATATAATACATTATCAATTCCGATACACATATCAAAACAGTAATAACCCTCACACCCTCACATAATAATTTTTAACGAAATCTCTGTAGACCTTTTTGAACTCAGCAATATGGTTACGGCCTATCCGGGCTTTTTCGCCGTTTATCATGCAGACTTCATTACCGCTTACAGAAGAAATGCAGTATAAATTAATAACATATGATTTATGTATCCTGTAAAAACAATGCTTCGGAAGCATTTCCTGAACCTTTGAAAGTGTTTTTGAGCTTCTGAAGGTATTATCGGCAGTTCTTACAATGCAGTATTTTCCTTCTCCTTCGAGATAAATGATATTTTCCGAAGGAATAATTTTTTGTTCGCTGTTTTCCACAATAACCACAGGATTGAGCAGTTTCTGCTGTTTTATATAGCTGTCCATTGCGCTCGTAAGTTTTTCGCAGTCCAGAGGCTTTATAAAAAAACGGAACGGCTGTACCTCGAATGAATCAAGAATAAACTGAGGATAGCTTGTAACAAAGATAATACTGCAAATGCAGTTTCTGATACGCAATGCCCTTGCAGTTTCCAGACCGTCAATACCGGGCATCTGATAATCTATAAAAACAATATCAAAAACCTCGTCAGACTCAAGCAGACTTCTGCCGTTTTCAAATTCATAAAAATCAATTGCAACTCTTTTTTTTCGTTTATATTCAATCAGTATTTCTTTCAATTCCGATCGGAATTGAGATTCATCATCGCAGATAGCTACCTGCATTTTTATTTCCCTCCTGTTTTTATACAGAAAACTCCGACATATATATTAAATATCCTTTCGTTGATTTATAACTATGAAAAAACGAAAGGATGATACATATGTCTTCATGGTTTAGAGATTGGTTCGGATGGCTGTTCGGCTGAATGATATTGTGAATAATACCCAGCCTGATGCTTCATAGGTGTATGGTGTCCTGATTATTGTTTTTCCGGGAATACGTATCCTGACAGCGTCTGTTTATAGGAAGTGAAAATATGCGTATCGCAATTTGTGACAAAGATCCGGTTTTTGTAAAGTCAGAGTTAGAATTGCTTGAGTCAGTATGCAATAATACGAAGACCTTCAGGATGTTTGAATGTTTTGATAATACTGAAAAATTAATAAACAGGTTCGTATCAGATCCGTACTCTTTTGATATTGTCATTATTTATCTCGGGATATGCAAAAGGGACTGTATCGAAAAGCTCAGAAGCATAAATAATGACTTCAGGCTTATTTTTGTAACAGATGGTGATGTATCCATATATGAACTCTTCCGGTATAATATCAGCGGAATCGTAGCCAGATTCATGCCTGAGAAGCTTATCCGCAATGAATACGAGCGTATTATATCTGAATCTTTAAACGAAAAGAAAAAATATCTTATCTTTGAAACAAGACCTGACGTTAAGCTTAAATTAATAATATCAGACATTCTTTATTTCGATATAGATAACAGAAGAATCAGGATTCATACAGCAGATAAGATATATTTTCTGAAACGGACAAATTTTGATAGTCTAAAGAGATTTATGCAAGGTTACGGATTCACGGAAATACACCGTTCTTGTTTAGTTAATACAGCCAGTATTCTTTCTATAGACGGCAATAATCTGATACTTGAAAACGGTCAGATATTGTCGATAAGCAGACGTCTTTTGAAAAAGACTAATCGTGCATTTGCTGATGTATCAGCTGTCGGGCCGGCCCTTTATGGACTTTCGGGAATGTTTGTATAGCCAAAAGTCAGATAGTATTCCTTAAAAGCTTTGCTTTCAACAAGCAAAGGCAAGCCGTAGGCTTGCTGACGTTCAGTGGGAGATTTTACTCCCACTGAACGGGTATAT
>CACYDC010000344.1 GCA_902773025.1 uncultured Ruminococcus sp. | reverse complement strand
CTGTCAATATCCTTATCGGCAAGCATACCTGTAATACCGATCTTTCTTGTATCGGGCAGGTATTTTTTTATAGCATCGGCCAGTGCGCGGGCACCGCCGGGATTGTGCGCGCCGTCGAGAATAATAATAGGTTCAGCGCATAGAAGTTCCATTCTTGCAGGGAAGCTTACCTCAGCAAAACCATTTTGTATATCATTGTCTGTAATTCTGAGGCCTTGTTCACGTACAGCCTTTAAAGCATACAGAGCGGTAACAGCGTTTTTGACCTGATGTTCACCTGTCAGCTTGATCGACAGTTCAAAATCTGTATTATCGAAAGGAATAATAAACCGTGTTCCGTGAAGATCAGAGGAGATTATCCGCGCATTTCTGCTGTCTGCGATATAAAGGTGGTTATTTCTTTTTTCTGCCGTTTGTTTAATTACCCGCAAAGCCTCATCCTTCTGATCGGCATAAGCGACAGTAATACCGTTTTGTTTTATTATTCCGCACTTCTCAAATGCGATTTTAGCGCAGGTATCACCGAGGATCTTTGTATGGTCGAGTGAAATAGAGGTAATGACGGAAACGAGAGGTGTATCAATTATATTTGTAGCGTCAAATCTTCCGCCAAGACCTGTTTCAAGAACGACGATATCACAGTTTTCTCTTGCAAACCAAGTCAGCGCGACAGCAAGCACAAATTCATATTCAGTAATGATTTTTCCTTCGTTTTTCATAGTTTCGACCAACGGATAAAGCTCTCCGACAATATCTGCAAGAGTTTGTTCCGGTATCATTTTTCCGTTGATGATAAAACGTTCCCTGAATTCGAGAACATAAGGTGAAACGAAAAGGCCTGTTTTATAGCCGGCACATTGTAAAGCGCCGGCTATAAGCGAGCAGGTACTGCCTTTGCCGTTAGTTCCGGCAACGTGAACGAATTTAAGTTTCTTGTCAGGCGAACCTATACGGCTTACAAATTCGCTTATACGTTCAAGTCCGGGTCTGCTCCCGAAAACAAGCAGAGAGTCGATAATATTTACAGCTTCCTGATATGTCATTTTTCTTCTCCTGTTCATTAAAAATTAATACGTTTTGTATTCTATCACAGATTCCTCAAAAATACAACCGGCGCGGCCCGGTGCCCGGGCAGTCAATTCGCATAGCCGTTCGCTACGCTCACTGCGTAGTAAGCGTAATTAGCTTACTCCCGCGGTGCTGAGTTTGTAACGTAATTACGTTTCTATCTCGTAACTAAAAGTTTATCATGCGATATTTAAGCAACGCGGGAACAACATTGCTAAGCGTACTTATAGCGAATGAAATGAGCGGAATCGCGAACACGACTGCGGCGGCACGCCGCCCGCTCACTACGCTCGCTGCAAGGCAGCGTATCATATGTTACTCCCGCGGTGCTCAGTTTACAGCGTAATTACGTTTTAGTCATGCGACATTGGCTTTCAAATATACACAGATTATTTTACACTGATTCTGAAAGGTCAGGCTGTAAGAATACCGCTGATTATTACGGCGCGGCAAAGTGAATCGTTGAAGGCATTGAATAAAGCGCGCTTAAGACGAAAATTGTCGCTTACACGAAGATATTCAATGCGCAGTCTTTTTGATTCAGCGGTTTCTCTGCGGAGCCGTTCGCGCAGTACAGACCGGAATGAACCGCTTTCTCTTATCGGGTCCGGATGAGCTTCAAAACGATAGGAGGTCATTCCCTTGTATATCTCCGAAAAAAGATCAGCAGTGTCCTTGCACTCTTTTGAAAAAGCTTCAAGTTCGCGTTTGTCAGTGTCCCCTTGCGCCGAACGTGACAGAATACGGTATAATTCAGCGCTGTGAAGCTGAAATTCAATAAAACTTCCTAAACGATTCGGAATATTGCTGATATGAGCCAAAAATATCACCTCTTTATATGTATATGCCGTAGTAAAAAAAATATTTGTTGATTTATATATGTTACTGCGCTATAATTCTATTTCAGAAAAAAACAAACATCGTATTTTGATATAATAATACGGAATATATTTTTAGTCGGGAAAATAGGAGCAGTATCATGAGAATGAGAAATAAACCATGGGCAAGACCGGAACTTGAAGCTTGTCCGTATTTTATAAAAGAACCGGAAAAAAACAGGGGTCATTGGACAGAAAGCTTTAAGAAAAAACAGCCCTTTTATATTGAACTCGGCTGCGGTAAAGGCGGTTTTATGGCTCAGGCCGCAGTGAAAAATACAGATATAAACTATCTTGCGATCGATCTTGAATACAAAATGCTCGGCGTGGCGCGCAGAAAAATTGCTAAGGCATATGAAGAAAATAATCTTTCTGCGGACAATATTCTCCTGCTTGCCTATAATATCGAAAAAATAGGCGAGCTGTTTGATGAAAACGAAATTGCTGCCGATAGAATATACATAAACTTTTGCAATCCGTGGCCCAGAAAAAAACATAAAAAGCATCGTCTTACACATCCGCGTCAGCTCGTACAGTATCAGAAATTCATGAAAAAAGGCGCGCAGATACATTTTAAAACAGATGACGACGAGCTTTTTGCTGAAAGCCTTGATTATTTCAGGGAATGTAATTTTGAAATAAAATATATAACCTACGATCTTCATGAATCGGATTATCAGCATAATATAATGACTGAGCATGAGAAAATGTTTTCAGATGAGGGAATAAAAATAAAATTTCTTATCGCAGAAAAAATATGATATGATCAGCAGATCAACATGAAACACAGAATAAATATAACCGCAAAGTATGTCCCCCGCCTCTAAGGCGGCGGGAGCCATATATCCGTTCAGTGGGAGTAAAATCTCCCACTGAACGT
>CACYDC010000343.1 GCA_902773025.1 uncultured Ruminococcus sp. | reverse complement strand
CGATGTAAATGGCTGCGGCGCTGTTGCCGGGGACGGGCTTTGTACATTCGATGTAAACGGCTGCGGCGCTGTTGCCGGGGACGGACTTTGTACATTCGATGTAAATGGCTGCGGCGCGAAACCGGGGCCATTTGCTGTATACGGCTGATTTGATCCTGTCAGCGGCTGTCCCGGTACAGAAGAATTAAATGATGTAGCCGTTGATGAAGCAGAAGCCTGTCTTATGCTTTCAGCAGAAACGGTATTCACCCCTCCTGTAACTGCTCCCGAATCATAAGGTGACGGAGGCAGATCACGAAAATCGGTATTTGTGTTTACCGGCGGTATCTGATAAGCCTCCTGTTTTTTCGACGCTCTTACCAGTACCATGATACCGGAAATAATGCATACAATTCCGCCTGCAGCCATAAGGCCGTAACGTATATAATATTTACGTTCGATATATCCCATATCTGTAGATTTACTCAGCCTGCAGTCGGTTGGATCATCCGAATCAATATATACATTCAAAAAATATCCCGGCTCAAGAAAAGCAACGCCCAGTCCGTCAGAATCGGTAGACATACGGATATTATTATACTGCTTTCCATCATATTCGTATGAAAGCGTTATCTCATAGCTTGTCTGTCCAGTTTTTTCACGGCTGTCTATCTGAGCCATTACTGTTTCTGCCCTTTCGGCAAATCCGTTAATATCTATCCTGTGCGCTATCAAGGGCACAAGAACGATAAGCCCCCATATTAATGCAATGGTCCCTACCAGAAGCAGCGCAAGCGGCGATCTGGTTTTTGTTTTATTATAAGCCATAGTTTTTCTCCCGAATTTTTTTAGTTTAAATGCTTCTGTATTCAGTCTGTATTCTTCGGATCGCCGTATCCCCCGGTCCCATAGATTGCAAAGGGGTCGTTAAGATCCGTATCGTCATTGTTTATCCGATCTTCACCAGGATCATAACCCATATTCTGCGCATTTGCATTCGGATCATAATACTGTCCGGCTGTCTGTTCGGGCTGCTCCTCATCATATCCGGAATATGTCGCAAACGGATCGGAATAGCTGTCCATGAGATTATTGCTGTACACATCGGATGCCGAATAATCTATACTGCTGTCGCCAAGGCCATTCTGCGCGCCGGCCTCTCCGAGAGTACCGATATCATCGGGACATGTATACTTCGGGGTATATCCATGAATATTGCGCCTTATCGTTTCGAGATTAATAGCCGCAACCACTATTGATCCTATCGAGATGACAACAAGAATTATATACAGGATGTTGTTGTTCCTATATTTTGTTTCAGGACGGCAATCACTGGGATCATTCGGATCAAACAGCACTGTCATCGTATCATCCGGTTCCAGAGTATCAAATACAGATGATGTTTCATCGAGCTGGATATTATATTGATCACCCGAGCCGTCTTCCTCAGTATTGAATGTAATATTCATCAGATAATGCACCGTAAAACCGTCATCTTCATCATTATTCAGTGTGTATACGGTTTTTGACATAATCCTTGCCTGCGCTGTATGAGCTTTAGAGCGAAACTCATCGCCTTCCTTGCTAACATTTGCTGTATATATCATCACAAACAGCGATACTACAAGTATTATTGCTGAAATGATCACAAGTGTTATCGGAGGAATATGAAATTTTTTCCCTTTTATTTCAGGCTCACTCTTAATATTCACATTACTCACTCCCGTCACCATACATATTTATCCTATTATACCACCGAATTATTCAAAATGCAATGAATTTTCCAGCGGAGGCACTCCGCCGAACACCCGCACCGAACACGACACCGGCGGCACGCCGGCCGCTGGACTTGATTATTGGCAGATAATAGTGTAGTATATAAGTATGTTGTAAGACAACAAATAAAATGATTTATGGAGGAATAATTATGCCAAATCCTGTAGTTACAATCACAATGAGAAACGGAGATGTGATGAAAGCAGAGCTTTATCCCGATATTGCGCCTAATACTGTAAACAATTTCATCAGCCTTGTGAAAAAAGGCTTTTATGACGGACTGGTGTTCCACAGAGTTATTCGTGGATTTATGCTCCAGGGCGGATGTCCCAACGGAAACGGAATGGGCGGCCCGGGTTATAGTATCAAGGGAGAATTTTCTCATAATGGTTTTAAAAATGATCTCAAGCATACAGAGGGCGTACTTTCTATGGCAAGATCAATGATGCCGAATTCTGCCGGATCACAGTTCTTTATTATGCACAAAACATCTCCTCATCTGGATGGTGAATACGCTGCGTTCGGAAAAATTATTGAAGGAATGGATATCGTAAACAAAATTGCCGCTGAACAGACAAATTCAAATGACAGGCCGATAATTCCGCAGGTAATGCAGTCTGTAACAGTCGAAACCTTTGGAGTAGAATATCCGGAGCCACAGAAGGTCTGAATTTGTAAAAAAGCAGTGAGCGCGTTTGAGTCAATTTCAATTATAAACAACAGAGGCAGCCGTTCGCTCAGACAGACGGCTGTTTTTTTCTGCTATGCCATGGACAGTCAGGAAGCTTGTCCTGCAGAACATATTTTTTATTGGTATTTCCTGCTTTCAATAAAATAAATTATAAATCAGATCTTATTTTTTTGCATTTGCTATTTCTCTTCTTGCCGGATTGTGATAGAATATACTATGTATAATTGTAAAAGGGTGTTGGAAAATGAAACAGTATTGCTCAAGATGCATGAATGAACTGGTGAACGGCAGTTTCTGTATGCATTGTATGCAGGAAACAAAAGAGGATATTATTCCATATCATCTTCGCCAGGGTACAGTGATAAACAACAGATATCTTATCGGTAATTACCTCGGTGAAGGCGGATTTGGCATTACATATATCGGCAGAGATCTTGTTCTCGACCGCAGAGTAGCAGTCAAAGAACTATATCCCAACGGATATGTACACAGATCTCCAGATGACCATGTTGTAAAAACAACCACCGATGACCAAAAGGCGGTATTTGAAAAAAGTAAGGACAGGTTCCTTGCCGAGGCACGGGCTATTGCTTTGTTTTCGGGAGAAAGCGGTGTCGTTGATGTCAGGGATTATTTTGAGGCAAACGGAACTGCGTATATTATAATGGATTATCTTGAGGGGGAAAATCTGTCTGCCTATATCAAGAAGAACGGCGTTTTTGACGCAAAAACTATTTTTACGCTCATATTGCCTATTACTGCTTCTCTGAGAAAAATACATGAGAAGAACATGATACACAGAGATATCTCTCCCGAAAATATAATATATCTGAAGGACGGCACACTTAAGCTTACTGATTTCGGCAATGCAAGACTGTTTACCGAATCTCAGAAGGAAACCTCTGTTATGCTTAAAAGAGGCTATGCTCCGATAGAACAGTATAGCCGGAAGGGTAATCTTGGTCCGTGGACGGATGTTTACGGTATGTGCGCTACCCTGTATAAATGCGTTACGGGACGTACTCCGCCGGATGCATTGGAGCGAGGCCTCGATAATACTCTGTTTTTCCCGGAAAACAACGAAATACAGATACCCACTGCTTTTAAAAATATAATCCGATATGGTATGTCTGTCAGATCAGATGACCGCTGTCCGGATATGGTAGTGCTTTCCGATATGATAAATAAGGCGCTTAAGGGAGAAGACAATAAGGTAATAGCGGCAAGCCATGTATCAGTAACGGAATTCAATACTGCCCAGTATGCTGACGGATTCAATTCGAGAACGGCAGATACTGCTCCCGGTGCGCTCAATAGTAATGCAGGCGGAGGAGATCAGAAAAAAGGCAATTCGGCTGTTGCGGCAGCAGTTGTGATAATATCAATAGCAGTATTAATGGCGGCGGTGGCCGGGATATTAATACTCAAATGGGACCGAAACAATGAAGAACTCAGCAGTCAGGCAGCTGCGGAGCAGTCGGCGCAAAGCGCAATGGCGGAGGTTTCCGGAAATGAAAGCTCATCAGATCAGAGTGACACGAATCAGGCTGAAAGCTCTCAGGAGGTATCGCAGGCTTCGGATGAAAACAGCAAAGATTATTCAGATGTGCTCTCAAACGAGATAAATCGCGCAAAACTGGAGCTTCGCAATTATATATCTGGAAAAGCATACCGTGAGGAAGAAATGAAGGCGGTGGAAAGCTGTATTGCTTCATTCAGCCAAAAACTGGATAATGCAGGAAGCGTTGATGAGATCAGAAAACTGAAAAAACAGTATCAGGAATCAATCGACGAAATAAAAACAGATGATGATCTGAATATTGAGGAATCTGAACGTGCTGCCGCTGAGGAATCGAGCAGACTTG
>CACYDC010000342.1 GCA_902773025.1 uncultured Ruminococcus sp. | reverse complement strand
TGGTGCGAGTGATGGGACTTGAACCCATACGTCGTGAAACACACGCCCCTCAAACGTGCCTGTCTGCCTATTCCAGCACACTCGCAAATCAATGCTCAATTATTATATAACATAATTCCGGATTTGTCAATAGTTTTATAAAAATTTTTTTTCTGACTTTTCAAAGTAAATGCGCCAAAATCATGAAGCATTCTGCATTTACTTTGAAAAGCGGATAATCATTTTATATAATTTAATGCTTATTGTTGTTCTTTTTGATCAAGGCAGAAAAAAGAACAGCATAAATAAAAACATAGAGAGGAATAGCAATAAACAGCACATTAAAAAAGATGTTTACACCCAAAGAGAAACCCACAGTGATCAGAACTATCATAGCTGTAATATATACCGAACCGAATATCCTGAGCGCAAGCGCTCTTTTTTTATTTTCTTTTGTGAATCTTCCTTCCTGAAGAATCCTATCGATATTGTCAAGCCTTTCATTTCCCAAAGAAAACAGGAATGTTGCCACGCCAAGAAAAACAAACATAACTGCAACGGAAGTCCACCATAATACTTCGCCTGTTTTGTCAAGTACTATCGTCACACCTGAAACCTGAAAAAACATCCATGCGCCAAAAAGAATAATACCCATCGCAAACAGAATATAACTTATCTTTTTCATAGCGTAATATTTTCTACATGATTTGTTTCTTATATCCTCAGCGGTTTCCGCGCCGCCTTTACCGGTAATAATTTCACCGGTATTCATATAGTCATAGCTTTTATTGATATCACATGAAATATACAGCATAACAGCGCCTGTAAGTATCATTACAGCAGTCAGTGTTACTCCGATATAAATAAACGGTATACAGTGGAATATATCACTCATACTGACAAAAAGAATAAGTGATACCGGAGAAGTTATCATTAATAAAAACGATAATGCCTTTATAAAAGAGCTTTTATCAGACGCTTTAAAGAACTCTGTTACCTCCTGAAGTGTCATTGCATTGATTTCATCATCATAGTCTTTTTTATGAGCTTCAATTTCTTTACTCATCTTTTCATCTCCGATACAAGCCTCAGCAGCATGAACTGAAGCAGTCCTCTCCGTCACACGGAATTTCATCGCTGTCCTCTGCAAGAGCTGCTTTAATCATGATCGCACATTCAAGACGTTTCTTTTCAAGTTCACATGATGTTTTGTGAGATTTTTTAATATCTCCTTCATACTGGAAGTTATTTGCGTTGCACCCGCCCGAGCAATAAAACTTTGCCCAGCAGTTTTTACAGTTTTCTTTGGTATAAACATTAGCCTTGGCAAACATCTGTTTCATATCGTTATCAAATGTGCCGTCGTTAAGATTGCCCATCTTGTACTGCTCATGGCCGACAAACTGATGACATGGGTAAATATCTCCCTGCGGAGTAACAGCGACATATTCGTTTCCGCAGCCGCAGCCTCTCAGACGTTTTATTGCGCATGGTCCCTGATTCAGATCAATCATAAAGTGGAAGAAATTATAATACTCCCCTTTTTTTCTTGATTCGATAATTGTCTGGGCAAGCTTTTCATATTCCTTAAAAACAACCGGCAGGTCCTCATATTTGATCGAATAATCAAGCTTTGGATCCGACACGACCGGTTCGATCGAAAGCTGATCAAATCCAAGTTCTTTGAAATGAAGAACATCATTGGTGAAATCGAGATTATATTTTGTAAATGTACCGCGGATATAGTAATCCTTATCCCCTCTGCCTGCGACCAGCTTCTGATATTTCGGCACTATGATATCATAGCAGCCCTTACCGTTGGGAGTAACGCGGAGTCTGTCGTTGACTTCCTTTCTGCCGTCGAGGGAAAGAACCGCATTATTCATTTCACGGTTTATATACTCGGTTTTTTCATCATCAAGCAGCAGCCCGTTGGTAGTTATTGTGAATCTGAAATTCTTGTTATATTTCTTTTCAATACTTCTTGCATATTCAACAGTCTGCTTGACAACATCGAAATTCATAAGCGGTTCTCCGCCGAAGAAATCGACCTCAAGATTTCTTCTTGTACCTGAATTTGCAATAATAAAATCTATTGCCTTTTTTGCAGTTTCCAAAGACATAAGACAGCGTCCCTGACCGAAATCACCCTTTGCCGCAAAGCAATATTCACAGCGAAGATTACAGTCATGAGAAATGTTTATACACATTGATTTAACCGGTGCCTTTGTCATCATATCGGCAAATTGTTCATAATCATCCGCAGAGAAAAGAATTCCTTCCTTATAAAGCTCATACAAAGCCTCATAGGTATCCTCGATATCCGATTGACTGTATTTTTTACCAAGTTCCTCTTTTAATCTTTCCGAGGGAGATTGCGGCATATTTTCATCACAGTAGTCAAGAATATCATATGCGATATCATCGAGTACATGAACTGCGCCGCTGTGTACATCCAGGCATATATTGTAACCTCCGAGCTTATACTTATGAATCATTTTTTATACCCCTTTTATATCAATAAAAATCAATAAATATTAATCACATTACACTTTTCATTTTCCGTAAGTCCTGTATCACACACAAACAAAGGGCGGACATATTTATCCGCCCTTTATCGGTGATTCTGAGAAAGACATTACTTCTCGCACTTCTGGTTAGCAACTGTACAGGAAGTTTTGCAAGCTGACTGACAGGAAGCCTGACATTCGCCGCATCCGCCCTTTACAGCTGACTCTTTAAGGTTAGCCTTATTAAGAGTTTTAATATGCTTTTTTGCCATTATGATCACCCTTTCACAACTATTTATACGTCCATTCTAACACATAATTACAACAAATACAAGTCCCACCGGCGTGGCGGCATGGAAATCAACTTTCTTCTTCAGAATATTGGGACTCTGTCCCAAACCCTGCCGGAGGAAACCTTTCCAAAAAACTTGTGTTTATTCTATTAAAAAGGGACAAAATTTTGAAAATTGATTTCCGTGGTGGCGGAGTGCCCCCACTGTCAAGTTCGCGATTCCGTTCGCTGCAAATTCAGCGTTTCCGTATTGTTTACGCGGTGCTGAATTAATAACTTATTTACGTAATCAGGCACGCCGTCGGCGAAACTTTTGTATTTTTAGCAAAATTAATTTAAAATTACTTTTCAAAAAATCGGGTGCAGGGAGGTTTCTCCCTGCCGGGGGTCCGGGGCGAGCAGCCACGGCGGGGTTTGGGGGCGCGGGTGTCCGGTGGACACCGATGCGCAGCAGCAGCACCGACCGAGCCGACAGGCGAGACACGGCAGCCCCAACAAAGGCTAACGCGAATGCCGCCCACCCACACCCAGTATGCCGCCTGCTGAACCTGAAATCAACATAACCGCTGATCTCAGAAGGCTTACAGTTCCCGGCATAGTACCGATAAACATATTCACAACCATCAATGTAATAAACATTACCGCCGCGCATATTGAACCCATTATCAATCCTGCGCTGCCGGATATCCTTGCAGAAACAGCTCCTCCTGCAAATGCCCCGATAATTGCCGCTGTAAGCGCTAACGGCATCATTATACCCCGGTTCAGTGCTCCACTCTTTGCAATAATAAAAGAAAACAATGCAAGAAGCAGCAGCATGACCGCAATACCGCATACGACACCTATTATTACAGAAATAGCCCTTCGTTTAACTTCATTCATCAAACCAGCCCCAAATATAATTTTTTAAATTATATTCAGATGCATTTGAATTAATGATATTTCATCAGTCTTGTTCTTCTTTTTCAAGCTGAACCTTTTTATCAGCCTTGTCTTTTTTCTTCTTTTCTTCCTTTTTAGGCTGCTTTTCAGGAGTATCAACAGAGCTTATTGCCCATTTCTTGAAACGGATACGGGTCTTATCGCTGCCTGTTTCGATAACGATCGTTTCATCATCATCACGTATTGCGATAACTCTTCCCACAATACCTCCGATAGTTGTAACGTCATCTCCTATCTCAATACTGCTTCTGAGCGCCTCTTCTTCCTTCTGTTTCTTTCTCTGCGGCCTTATCATTACAAAATAAAGCGCTACAAAAATAAGTATCCAGAAACCGAACATTCCAAAAGTCGCAAGCGCACTGCCGCCCTGTTGAGCAGCTTCATCCAAAAACATTAATTCCATATTTCCTTTTTCCTTTCACACAATGTTCAGACTGAAAAAAAGCTACAGTCTTTTCTGTTTCAGGCAATAAGACTAATATCATCTGTATGCCACTTTACATTAAGATTATATCAGCTGCGTTAAAATCCCGCAAGTAACATTTGTCATATTCTCTTATCAAGAATATCCCTATATTTAGTATAAAATTCCTCAAACGAACCGTTATCAAGAGATTCTCTGATTCTCATCAGCAACGTATTGTAGAAATAAATATTATGCATAACGCAAAGACGCATTGCCAGCATTTCTCCGCTTTTGAAAAGATGACGGATATACGCTCTCGTAAAATTCCTGCATACCGGACAGTCACACTCTTCATCCGGCGGATTTTCATCAAGAGAATATTTTTCATTCATCATATTTCTTCTGCCGCTCCAGGTAAAGAGATTTGCGTGCCGAGCATTTCTTGTCGGCATAACGCAGTCAAACATATCTATTCCTCTGTATACTGCCTCCAGAATATTGACAGGTGTTCCCACACCCATCAGATACCTGGGTTTATCCTTGGGCATATGACCGCACACAACATCCAGTACATGATACATCTGTTCTGCGCTTTCACCTACTGCAAGGCCTCCCACAGCGTAGCCGTCAAGATCAAGCTCTCTGATACGCTTCATATGCTCGATCCTCAGATCATCATATGTTGAACCCTGATTGATACCGAAAAGCATTTGCTTAGGATTTATAGTGTTCTCCATACCGTTCAGCTCGTTTATCTTATCACGGCAGCGCACAAGCCATCTGTATGTTCTGTCGCATGACTGCTTTGTATAATTATATTCTGCTGGATTTTCAATACATTCATCAAAAGCCATTGCAATTGTTGAGCCGAGGTTAGACTGTATTGTCATACTTTCCTCAGGGCCCATAAATATCCTATGACCGTCGATATGTGACGCGAAGGTAACTCCTTCTTCCTTTATATTTCGAAGCTTTGCAAGTGAGAATACCTGAAAGCCGCCGCTGTCAGTCAGGATCGGCCCGTCCCAACGGGTAAAACGGTGAAGTCCGCCAAGCTTTCTGACATTTTCATCCCCGGGACGCAGATGCAGATGGTAGGTATTGCAAAGCTGCACCTGACACCGCAGTTCCTTGAGATCAAAGGCAGACAGCGCTCCCTTTATCGCTCCGCAGGTCGCGACATTCATAAACGCCGGTGTCTGAACAGTACCATGTACTGTATGCAACTCACCCCTTCTTGCCCTGCCATGCAGTGATAACAGCTTATACATACACATTATTCCTCAGAAGCCGCCGGATTTTCATCAGCAGATTCATTTTCCTCACCGTTTTCTGCTGCATTTCTTGCTGTCTCACGTTTTCTGTCCTCGGCAGTTGTGAATTCAAGCGGATTATCGTCCTTATCAACGAGCGCTGTCATTTCGTTATCGTGGAACACAGCAAGCGTACCCACAGGCATCTGCAAAACCCTGAGTGCTTCGCCCCTGAATTTCATAAGCTCACTTGTCGGAACGGTAACAAGCTCATCATTTTCGTGCTGACCCTCTCTTTCATCGTTCAGCAAGCCGAAATACCAGCCTGAATCTCCGTTTTTCGTTGCTTCTGAGCGATTCATATATACATCGGGCGCATTTATAGCCTCTTTCAATACAAGAATCGTATCACTGAAAAGTGTAGGCTCAGGTCTGCCGACGCCGGCCTTCATATTTGTATCCACCTGCATATTCTGCACTATAAGAGCATCTGAGCAGTCATCTGTTCTGAGCTGCATTGGATTATTCTTATAATCGCCTGTCTGAACAACATAATAAGAGGTATTCTTTTCTGATCTTTTGCTCAGATAATACCTTGCCCAACCGTATGTCAAAGAAAAAGTAGGACTGAAAATATTAGCTTTCTGGCTTATCTGATTAAATGTTCTGAGAAGTGCCGTTGCAGCACGTCTGAGAGGATAATTAGAATAAAGCTTTATTTTTTTGTTGTTGATCTCTGCTTCAAAAATATACATATTACTTGCTCCTTTGCAATTTAAAATAATTCAATCAATATCATAATTTTATAACATAATATCCAGCTTGTCAATAAAATTAAGTTTGCCCGGTGCCCGGGCAGTCGTATCTGATTACGTAAATAAGCTTTTAAGACAGTTTAACGGACACAACACGGTAACGCTTATATTCAGCAAACATGATTTTTTAAAAGCCGATTTCCGTAAAGCATTGCGGTTACAGCACAATCAATTCTTTTGTTATTGTTGCCAGATTTATACAGCCGTCACTCGTTACTACAGCCATATCTTCGATCCGCACACCAAATTCTCCCGGGAGATATATACCCGGTTCTGCGGTTATGACCATACCGCTCTGAAGTACTGTTTCGCTTTTAGACGAAACAAAAGGCTGTTCATGAATATCAAGTCCTACTCCATGCCCTGTAGAATGGCCAAAATATCCTTCATATCCCGCATGATAAATATAATCTCTTGCCGCGCGGTCAACATCTGCACATTTCACTCCGGCGCCGATAGCTTCAAGCGCAAGCTTCTGTGCCTGCAATACGGTATAGTAAACTCGTTTTTGTTTATCGTTTACACATCCGTAGGCATAGGTTCTTGTCATATCGCTGTGATAGCCCTCATACAGCGCTCCTATATCAAAAGTAATAAAATCACCGGGCTTTATTCTGTTATCCCCCGGCACACCATGGGGCATAGAGGTTTTTTCTCCGGCTATAACGATAAGATCAAATGAAACCCCGTCTGCGCCGAGCTTTCTCATTTTATATTCAAGCTCCAGGGCAATATCCTTTTCCATCACACCTTCTTTTATAAGGGGCAATGTTTCAGACAGCGCCCGTTCGGTTATTCTTTGCGCATGTATTATTTTTTCTATTTCCTCAGATGTTTTGACTATACGCAGTTTAGACACCAGTTTATCGAGTTCATCAGAATGTATACTCTGCGCGTTATTCTTTGAAAGTATACCGTCAATTTTCTGAGCGTCATTCAGAGTAAATGCAGAACCCTCAAGCAAAACAGATTTTATATTTTCGTTAACAAGTATTTCAGAAAGATCGCTTTCAAGATCTTTATAGCAAATGACCTCACAGCCGTCAGCCTGTTTTTCAGCCGCCTCAGCATAGCGGAAATCGACAAACAGATATGCCTGCTTACGGGTAACGAGGAGATATCCGAGCGATGAAACAAATCCGGTAAAATATCTTCTGTTGGAGTTTGAAATTATTAAAGCCGCATCTGCTTTATCGCCCAGCAGTGCCGACAGCATTTCTGTTGATGTATTCAAATTAATCACCTCCGTATTTTAATACTAAAATATACAGAATCCCAATAACATGATCACTCTCTCATCAGCAATGCTTTAAGTCCAAGATAATAACTGATCTTTCCGAATCCCGCTATCGTACCGATACATACGGGTGAAATAACTGATTTTCTGCGGAATTCTTCTCTTGCGCCGATATTTGACATATGCGTTTCAACAGCAGGGATATGTACCGACGATATTGCATCCGCCAATGCATAGCTGTAATGCGTCAGTGCGCCGGCATTTATCATTATGCCGTCTTTATTTCCATATGCAGAATGTATCTTGTCTATTATATCGCCCTCATGATTAGACTGATATATTTCAAGATCAACATTCAATTCCTTTGCCCATTCCATAACATCGTTATTTATACTTTCCGCTGTTTCACTGCCATATGTATTAACATCCCTTATCCCCACCATATTCAGATTAGGCCCCAGGATAAACAATATCTTCTTCATAATACCTCACCCTTCGTCATATACCCTGTAAATAATACTTATATTCTTTGCATCAAGCTTATCCTTTACCAATTCTATCATTTTCTCAAAAGCCGGCGGATAAGAATAACTGAATATGATCTCTATTTCATAACGATCATATTCCACATCTCCGAATTTATCCTTCCAGCCCTTATGATCGATATAACGGATATAATTATTCAGTTTATTCTGCAAAAGCTTCAGATGCTCTACCTGAGCGATCTCCCATGTTACCTGATCAAAAACCTGCATTACAAGCTTATTATCACTTTCTGCCATTGCGTCTATGATATCCGTTTCTCTCACTGACATATTTTTCTCCCCTTTTAAGCTTTTTCAGTTTATTTCTGATCTTCACTTCCATTTTTCGTCTGATCGCGATAGTTATTCCATGTTCTTCGGACTGTGGTGTGAGAAGAATTGATTTCATTCCTGCAAGATTCGCTCCGAGAACATCCGTATATACCTGATCTCCTACCACAACTACTGATTTCGGCTTTTCACTTAGTTTTCTCTTTGCCCTGTTAAATCCGAACGGAAACGGTTTCAGACTCATTGCGACGCAATCCAGGCCTACCGAATCAGAAAACGGTTTTATTCTCGAATGATAATTATTCGAGCATATTACCACCGAAAATCCGGCAGCTTTGATCTCATCTATCCAATTTTGCACTCCCTCGTACGGAATCTTTTCCGTCGGGGGAGCAAGTGTATTGTCTACATCCAGAAGTATAGCATCAATTTCAAGCTGACTAAGCAGTTCAGGTGTAATATCCGTCACCTTATCGAGTGCCACTGTAGGTTTCAGCAAAGACATTGTGTCCTCCTTTTTTATATACAAAAAAGGATATTTCAAAGGCGCACTGACATAGCCGGGCACCAAAAGAAATATCCCTTAATTTCTGTGTACAATATTACTTATTTGTACTTGCGCTTACGAGCAGCTTCAGACTTCTTCTTACGCTTTACAGAAGGCTTCTCGTATGCCTCTCTTTTGCGAACCTCAGCGATAACGCCGGCTCTTGCACACTGCTTCTTAAATCTTCTGAGTGCGCTTTCGAGAGATTCATTATCCTTAATTCTGATTTCTGCCATTTATCTTCCCTCCCATCCGCCAAAAGGCAGGGGTTTGTGTCATTAC
>CACYDC010000341.1 GCA_902773025.1 uncultured Ruminococcus sp. | reverse complement strand
TACTTGAAAAAAAACGTATAATATGAGATAATATGATGATAAGATCATTCTGCGCGATATGATTGCAGCAGATCTTCGTATCACAATTGCTTGCCTTAAGCAATATTCTTAAATACGCAGAAGTAAAGCTTTATCTGCGTCAGATCATAAACGCAAAGCTTTTTAATAATTATGCATTATGCATTAAGAATTATGAATTACAAAAGGGTGATTCAAATGAAAAAGGGCATATACTGTTCAGTAGTTGCAGTATTGCTTACAGCGGCAATTTTTATTCTGCCGATAGCAAATCCCGGAAAAACTCCGTATAAGGATGACAGCGATCATGTCGGAAAATCTTCTGCCGCTATTACCGACCGGAATAACGACACATCCTCCGATCCTGAAATAAAAACACCAAAAAGCGACGAAATAGTTACTTTTATAGTAGAAACAGACGGCCGGCCGTTAAGCAGTATTGCTTCATCGGAAAATAAAAAGATATCATCATTGATCTCCTCGGGAAAAATAAGAGAACACATTGATTCAATTAAAAAAAATCTTGCCGTAGTCAAGGCAGGAATAAGAAAAATGCTTCCCGAGGCCGATCTGGACGGAAGCTATACCTATAGCACCATTATTACCGGTTTCAGCGTGAAGGCACCGTACAGCTATCTTTCAAAGCTCGCGAAGGCAACAGGTGTCAAATCTGTGACACTTGCTTCTTTAAGAAAAGCCGTGATCTCAGAGTACGAACCTACTGAGGATAAGATCGTTATGAATAATACTGAAAGCAGCGCTGACGACAGCTTAAACGATAATAACGATCCAGTACAGGATAATGATAAAAAAGAAAATAAAAAAGCTGCGCTTTCACAGCGTGAGGTCAAGATCTCGTCTTATACCGAACCGCAGAATGAAATGATGAAAACCGCTTCCGCCTACAGTGAGGGCTATACCGGCGAGGGAAAGGTGATTGCTGTTATTGATGACAGCTTTTTCTGCAATCATATGGCATTTTCATCTGTTCCGGATAATTGCAGGATCAATTCCGGTAAGCTTTCGGATATCATAGGCGCAGTACCTTTCAACGTAAATGAAAACGATAATCCGTATGTAAGTAAAAAAATTATTTTTGCTTATGATTATGCCGGAAGGGACGATGATACAAGCAGCCTTGCTTCGGATCACGGAACAATGATCGCTGCAGCGTCAGCCGGAAATAACGGTTTGTCGGGCGATGAGGAATTCCGTTCGGGTGCATATGATTCGCAGCTTGTTCTTATGAAAGTCTGTAAAGACGGCTCGGATTCGATAAACGATGAGGTCCTGCTTGCCGCGCTCGATGATGCCGCAAAGCTTTCACCTGATGTTCTTAATCTGAGCATCGGTGTGCCGGACTCCGGCGCGGCTTCCGAGCTTTATACTAAGGCACTCAAAGTCTTATATGAAAACGGATGCTACATCACAGCAGCAGCCGGTAATTATTCAAGTAAAACATCAGGCGCAGATCCGGACGGACTCAGTTCATCTTTTACTGATTATGGTACTGTTTCATACCCGGCCTCACTTCCGTTTGTCACAGCAGCAGGTTCTGTCGATACAGAAGTCCATATTTCGGATTGTCTGATTGCAGATGAGAGTGAAAGAATCGAGTACAGTGATGTTCTTGATCAAAAGGATAAGCCTTCTCCGTCATTTTCTGAACTAAATGAATACAGGGAATATATTTACACGGATTCGTTCGGAAGCGGAAGCGAATTATTAAAATATAAGCTTACGGGAAAAATCGCCGTTGTAAAAAGAGGTATGCTCACGATAGATGAGAAAATAAAAGCAGCGTCTGAGTCCGGCGCAGCAGGAATACTGATAATAAGTGATGAACCTCTTTATGTACGTTTCACTGCCGGTGAAAGGACCATCCCGGCCGCCGCTGTAAGCAGCAGCTCCATGAAATATTTTTCCGACCATCCTGAAGGTATTATCAGGGCAAGCGGAAAAAAAGCATTTTTCACCTGCGATGAGCAGTCCGGACCCTCTTTGTTCTCTTCATACGGTGTTACAAACGATCTCAGGCTCAAACCTGATATTCTTTCTCCGGGCACAGAAATCGTTTCGGCTTGCATCGGCGGCTACAATACAATAAGCGGAACATCGGTTTCTTCTGCGGAAATATCTGCTTGCGCTGCAATTCTGATGCAATATCTTCCTTCGTCTGTCAAATCTGATAGACAGAAGGTCCTTACCGCTCTGCTTATGAATACTGCAAATACACTTAAGTATGATGATAAGCTGTTTTATTCGCCCAGACTTCAGGGCGCAGGCGCAGTCGACCTTGAAAACGCTATGGCAGCAAAGTCCTATGTAACAACCGCGGACGGATACGCAAGCGTAAGCATGGGCGGCAGCGCAACAGGTGAATTCTCGTTTGATCTTACAATAACATCTGTTTCAGATGAAGAATGTACCTATCAGCTAAGTTCTCAGCTTCAGACTGATAAGCTTGTAAATAAAAACGGTGAGTGGCTGAATACAATGCTTCCGGAATCATTGTCAGAATACTGTGAAGTTGTTTTCACCTCGGATAATAAAGAAATAAACTCGGTGACTGTCCCTGCAAGCGGAAAAGCTGAAATAAATGTAAAAATAACTCTTTCGGAACCTTTAAAAGCGGCTTATGCCATTGCCGCTCCTAACGGATTCTTTACAGACGGCTTTATCAGCTTTATTCCGTCAAATAAAAGCAGTGTACTGACGGTTCCGGTGTGCGGTTATTGCGGCAATTGGGAAGATGCCGATATATTTGATGCTTCCGTATATGATGATAAAAAGCCTGTAATCGCAAAAAGCAGTCTGACAGCGGCATCTGCAATCGGAAAGGTTTACCCCGGATATGTACTCGGCAAAAACATGACAACCGGTGAGTTTTCGTCCGCTAAGCTTTGTGTAGGCAAAGATACGGTGAAAAATGCATATGATGTTCCAACCGCAGGAGTTTCGTTCGTTATACCGGATTTTTATTTGCTGAGAGATGCATCCGATTATACGATAACTATTACCGACAGCAGTGGAAAAAAAGTATTCTCACAGAATACCGGTTCATTCTCAGCGTTATCAAACAGCGGCTATGAGCCATATACCGAGCTTCTGAGCCACTTTAATGCCGATGGACTTAAAAACCTGTTTGCAGGACTTAAAGAAGGAAAATACAAATATAGTGTTTCTGCATCTACTGTTCCGGCGGAAAATAACTCATCAAAACCGCAGACTATTGCTTATGACATAGTTGTGGATAATACAGCTCCTTCCAAACCGGTCACAAAGGTTTATACGGACGGCGAAAGAATCTTCCTGAATGTAAGCTCAACTGATAAAAACGGTGTACAGGGTCTGATTTTCTATACTGCCGAAAAATCCGGAAACAAGTATAATTATGCTGACAGGTTTGAAGATCTTGAAACAGCAGGATATCTCGACAAGAATTCGTATGTCCTGACAGAATATAAGGAAACTGAAACCTCAGCCGAATATACCTATGATATTACAAATATCCGCACTCAGCTTCTGAATGTAAAAGAGGTTGCGAAAAATGAAAATGTCGGAAATATCACTGAGCTTAAATTCATTGTCCGCGCTGTAGACTATGCTTGGAATCTGTCCGCGCCTGTTACAGCAGATTGCGTAGTTTCCGGTACGGTAAAATACAAGCTCGAGGACCAGAACGGCAAACCGGTAGAGGGCGCTGAATTATCATTTAACAATGTCACGAAAAAAAGCGACCGCATGGGTATGATTGTTTTTGAAGATATTCTCCCGGATTATTACGGAGCTTCGCTTGTGAGCGTTCCGGACGACTATAAAACAGATTTCGTCATGGAGGGTGTTTATACTACGCTGACCAGACTGAACTACGAACGTACTATTGTTTTTGAATTTTCGGGCGTATATCCTGAAACTGAAGTATCGGATAACAAAGATACCGATAAGGACAATACAGATATAACTAATGCAGAATTAAAGAAAACCTCTGTACGCAAGGATTATTTCGAGCATGATAATTCTGTTTTCGGAATAGTATTTGTTTCCATACTGCTTATAATCTCCATTTCTTCCCTTGCAATCAGCAGAAGGAACAGGAAAACAGTAAGATATTATGAAAAGCCCGGCGATCAGACTGACGATACATCTGATCAATGATCCGGCGAGGGTCCCTGAGCCCCTGCGATTTTTGGAGTAAAGAGGTTTCGCACTCTGCGGAGTGCGACCAAAGGCTCCGCCTTTGGAATCCCTAAAGGGACTAACTTCGTGTCGTCCGCGGCCTTTGAAAAGGCCGGCGAAACTTTTGTGTTTTGTCACGAG
>CACYDC010000340.1 GCA_902773025.1 uncultured Ruminococcus sp. | reverse complement strand
GGCAGACCGTAAAGCGCACCCTGTATTGTTGTGCCGTCAAAGGCCGTAAAGGCGATGGTTTCAATATTCTCACTGCCGCTGAAAGCATCGGGGTGCAGCTTGACAAAAACGGAATCTATCGTCACGCTTGTCAGCCCGCTGCACTCACCAAATGCGCTGTCGGCAATGGCAAGATTCTCTGATGAAGCAACTGTGACGGTTGTCAGCGCGCTGCATTCGCTGAATGTATGATGGCCGATGGATCCGACTGTTTCGGGGAGCTGTACCGTCTGAAGATCAGACAGTCCGCTGAATGCATAGGCGCCGATCTCTGTGATGCTGCTTCCCGGCGCAAAAACAATGCTTGTTATGTCTTCGGCGTGAGAATAGACACCTACGGCAAAAGCACTTTCACTGATAATGCCGCTGCCGCTGATGGTAAGCGTTCCCTCACTGTCAAGGGTATAAGCTGCCGTTTCTCCACAGGTGCCGCTGTCTATTACCGAAGGCGCGGAATTGTTAACAGCGAAAACATTCAGCGCCGAAAATCCGGTCCCCGGCATGACTGTCATAGGGGTCAGCATAGTGACAGCCAAAGCAACAGCCAACGCTCGTTTTAATAGTTTGGTTTTCATACTTTTTCCTCCTCTGTATTATTAATTTTTTTATTACTCAGGTATTTTTCCTGCATGGAATTCAGTTCCCGTATTTCCTTTTTGTAAATGGAATACACTATGAGCCATATAATGAAATATACAGTTATCTGAATTCCTGCCATAATAATTATGTCGGTCAGGCTTGATACCCAACAAAGATACAACGAAACTGGTATAAACGTCAGTATCATAATCAGGCAGTGTGATATACAGGATACCGCAAGCGGAAGCTTTTCGATGTCATGAAGTGTTATGCCGCCGAAACACAATGCGCCGAACAGACCGGAAACAATCGTCTGCACGATAAACGCAAGGAAGGAATCGCCTATTCTCTGCGCAAATTCGGATGAAACAGGCAAATCACCGTTATTATACGGCAGAGTGGTCAGGAAAGCTATTCCGTCACCCATTATCATTCCGATTAGAAAGCCCAATGCAGCCCTTATCAGGTTTTTTCTTATCATAAAGCTCCCTCCTCTCCGGAAAGACGCTTTTTAACAATAGAAATGTAGCGCCGGGAAGCCCAGACTTCCATACCGTTTTCAAATTCAATGCGAAATGAGCCGCCAATCGTAAAATCGTATTTGCGTACCTTTTTAAGGTTGATTATTTCAAATCTTGATATCCTCAGGAAACGGTCATCATTGAGAAACTTCTCTATACTATGCAGTCTTTCTTTTGCATAATAAAAGCCCTCAGATGTGACTATATGGACTTGTTTCCCGTTTGCTGATACAAATATAATATCGTTTTCGTTTACAACACAGTGAGCGCCTTTGTTATCATACACTGTCAGACTTTTCGAAGAAAACTCAGATATATGTTCCATTAGTTTTTTTATAGTGTTATCCTTTTCTGATGCCCTGACTATTATCTCGACCCTGTCGCTGTTTTTATCCTCTTCAAAGTGAATGAAGATTTCTTTCACATTATTTACATCTCCCTTCAAATAAAAGAACAGTATGTAAATATGAAAACGGCTTTACACGCCGCCGCTTTGATACAAATTACATACATTTTTGTATATTATAAAGCTTTTTTTGTTCTGTTTCAATAATAAGGAACAAGTGGTAGTTTAAAAGGAATAAACGGCTGAAGCAGAAGGCTTTTTACTGACTTAATGCCGCTATGCCGGAAATACTTTTTTGAGCAGTATTATCTTTGTGCGTCAAACCTCAGAGTAAAGAGCCATGTCAAATCAAATGAGGTCAAGCTTTAAAGCAATTACATCCTTCCTGCTGTAAGGTTATATTTTGTTTTTGTTTTTAAAAATTCGTGAAATAGTAGCTATTAGTATTATGGGTATGGTATAATGGTCGTAAACTGAATCAGAATTCAGTTGCAGGGCAGGATGATAGGGAAAATATAGTTTTTGACTGTGGATTGTGAGGAGTATAAAAATTGGAATATAAGTACGCAGATATTGATGATTCAAAGGTACTGATAGAAATATATAATTCTGCATTCTATGATGATTATCTTCGTTATGGTTGGTGTCCGGCATATGGCCGAACAAAAGAGAGTATGGAAAAATCACTGATGGAATACCATAAAATCATAGCTTATGATCAGAGTAAAGCGGTTGGAGTTATTTCATATAGAATTGCAGAACCGGGAGAGTATTACATTGGTTGTTTAGGTGTAATAAAAGAAGAACAAGGACGGGGAATAGGAACTTCTTTGATGAAATACTTTATGGATGAACATCCGGATTGGGATGAAATCACATTGGTGACCCCTAAAGATAAAGAATCTAACATAAAATTTTATACTCGACGTTTTGATTTTGAAATTATTGGAGAGAAGAAAGAAGGAAATACAGCAGTTTTGTTGTTCAGCCTTAAAAGATAAGTTTCCGTTTTGAGGGGCAGGGGATTGTAAACATGAAAAATATCGTTTTGTACATACATGGAAAAGGCGGCGCTGCTTCCGAAAGCGAACACTACAAGCCGCTGTTTCCGGAATATCACGTGACAGGTCTTGATTATCAGACGTTTTCTCCAAAGGAAACATGTGAGGAAATACATTCCGCTGTTATGAAACTCAGAGAAGAGTACGATCATATTACTCTGGTGGCAAACAGCATTGGCGCGTTTTTCAGTATGAATGCAGATATCGGCACAATGATAGAAAAGGCATATTTCATTTCTCCTGTTGTGGATATGGAAAAGCTGATCGCAGACATGATGGTCTGGGCAGGTGTGACCAGTGAAGAGTTGGAAAAGCGCAGAGTTATACAAACGTCATTCGGGGAAGAACTGTCGTGGGATTATCTTTGTTACGTCAGAGAACATCCCGTCATTTGGACTGCGCCGACTGAAATACTTTACGGAGGTAGGGACAATTTGACTTCATACGAAACGATAACTTTGTTTTCAAAGAAGCATAATGCCGGTCTTACCGTAATGGAGAATGGTGAGCATTGGTTCCATACAGAGGAACAGATGCGTTTTTTGGACGATTGGATAAGATCATGTAAATGAATGACCAATAAATGATAAATGAGGTGAGGAGTTTTTTTATTTGGCAATTCTGTCTGACATTACTCAGCACTAAGAATCAAGAAGCAAATAATCGTTTGTGTTAGAATAAAGTTACAAGACAGGAGGAATCGGATTTGGACTGGATAAAAGGCATACAGAGAGCAATTGATTATACGGAAACACATATGACTGAAGAAATTGACTATGACGCTGTAGCGAAGGAGGCTTATTCATCCTCGTTTCATTTTCAGAGAGTATTCAGCATAATGTGCGGTTTTACGCTTGGTGATTATATCCGTATGAGACGTCTTTCGCTTGCGGTAAATGATCTCAGGAACAGCAATGAAAGAATAATTGATATTGCTCTCAGATACGGATACGAAACACCGGAAAGCTTTAGCCGAGCTTTTTCACGGTTTCACGGTATTACGCCGACCGAAGCAAGAAACGGCGGTACAGTCAAATCATTTTCAAAACTGTCTGTAAAATTAATTCTGACAGGAGGAACTGAAATGGATTATCGAATTGAAAAGCCGGGTGCGATCAAGGTGATTTGCAGGAGGCAAACTGTTCACAAACCGGAAACCGGGGCCGGCACCTCTGATATTACCAGCTTTTGGGCGAAATGCGGACAGGACGGAACAATACAAGAAATCATCAGTTATATTCCGGACATACCGAAACTTGCGGGGCTTCTTGGGATTTGTTTCTCGCTTGAAACAGATGGGGCAGTGTTCCCGTACGGAATTGGCGCAGAGTATAACGGAGGTCCTGTGGAAGAAGGACTCGAGGTTATTGAGCTGCCGGAGTATACATATGCGGTATTCCCGTTCAAGGGAAAGATGCCGGAAACCTTCATTGAAACATACAGAAAGATCGTAAGTGAATTCTTTCCGAGCAGTGACCGATATGAGTATGCCGGGGGAGTTGAGATGGAGGTTTATCCATCGGATAAAACGGATGATCCGAACTATTACGGAGAAATTTGGATTGCTGTGAATGAAAAATAAGGTTATTATTTAGAAACTGAACAATACTTCTCACCGCAGACATTATGCCGTTGGTGAGGAGTATTTTTTATAGTTTATTTACAAATGTTTTCATTAAGTTAATTAATTAATGTAAGCAGGTCGCTTATTGATAAAGCCCAGTGAGCTGTGTATTAATGTTAAATGTTCAGCTTATCTGCTGTAAATATTTTAATCCCGCAGTGATCAG
>CACYDC010000339.1 GCA_902773025.1 uncultured Ruminococcus sp. | reverse complement strand
TGAACAGAATAATAAGCGCTTGTACAGCATTGGCAATAACATTATCGGTAGTTATCTACGGTCTGTATCTTAACACAACGACCTCCGATAAAGTATCGGACGGGATATACAGTGCAATGGAAAAGGTAAAAAAAGACGATATAGAAAATGCAAAAAAAGAAATAAAAAAAACTGAAAAATTCTGGGATGAAAAGAACAACATGATGCTTATTTTTACTGCTCATGACAAGCTTGATACGATCGATGAATCCATCCACACAGCCGAAGCATATCTCGAAGCTGAAGAAAAAACCATGTTTATTGCAGAATGCAGGCGAATACTTACACTCCTTGATCATTTCAGGGAAATAGAATATCCTTCACTAAATAATATTTTTTAATACAGATATCATTATTCTTCGGGATAGACTCATAAAAACTAAAGAATAACTGCAAATGAGCTGTCGCAAAACAATTATTCTGCGGCAGCTCAATAATAAATATGTTTTTTGCGCGCCAGAAGGAAGTATCCTTGAGGTGAGCCTAAATTGCGGCGCACGCATTATATAGTTTTTTAAGTGGTGCCAGGCGCGAAGCGCCCGGCACCACTTAAAAAGAATTCTTAACAGCCCCATACAAAAAGACGATATTGCTAAATTCTCTTTTATTTCAGCATTCAATTATTTTGCTTTTGCAGCCTTTGCTTCCTTCTTTTTTGGCTTCGGGTCTTCCTTGACCTCAAATATAGCAGTAGCAAAAGGCGCAAGCCTTATATCAGCAGAATGCTGCCACTGACAGCAGGCAACAGGCTCTGATTTTATCGGCTCAGGATTCGTTATTCCCTTGCCGCCGTATATCTCAAAATCAGTGTTAATAACTTCTTTGATCGTACAGCTATCAGAAAGACCGATCTTGTAATTATCCCACTGCGCTGCAGACATATTACAGACGATAATGTATTTCTGACCGTCAGTCATTCTGTAATAGGAATAGATATTGTGATCCGCATCATCGGCATTTATCCAGAGGAAGCCATCGCTTTCGTAATCCTTTTCATAGAAAGCGGGATTCTTAGTTGTAAGCTCGGCTATCTCGCGGAAGAAGCGATGGAAACAGCGATGCATTTCATATTCTTCTATAAGGAACCAGTCAAGCTCCTTTGTCTCATCCCATTCTCTGAACATTCCAAGCTCATTGCCCATAAAGTTAAGGGTCTTGCCAGGATGTGTGAACATATATGCATACAGTGTCCTTGCCTGAGCAAATTTATTCGCATAATCTCCGCCCCACATCTTCTGGACGATAGTTGCTTTACCGTGAACCACTTCATCATGCGAAAGAGGAAGAATAAATCGCTCATAATAGAAATATGCCATAGACCAGTTGATAACATTATGGCTTCCTTTTCTGAAAAGGGGATCTATCTTCATATATTTGAGGGTATCGTTCATCCAGCCCATATCCCACTTATAGTCGAATCCGAGACCGTCCTCTTCAACAGGCTTGGTAACGCCGGGATAATCAGAAGAATCCTCAGCTATGAGCATAATATTCTTAAAGCGTTCATTGAGCCTGCTGTTCATCTTCTTGAAGAATTCAACACTTCTGTCATTAACGCCTCTGTCTTTATTGCCCATCCAGTAAATACCATTATTGATAGCATCCATACGAATACCATCAAAATGATAAGCATCAAGCCAGAATGCAGCGCAGGAAAGCAGGAAGCTTTGCACTTCACCTCTTGAAACGTTGAAATTATATGTACCCCATTCACTCTGATTGACATCTGAAGGCGGATACTCGTAAAGATGAGTGCCGTCGAACTTTGCAAGACTGTAGTTATCACGTACAAAATGAACAAAAGCAAAGTCTATGATAACACCTATCCCTGCTTTATGACAACGATTAACAAAAGTCATAAGCTGCTCAGGCGTGCCGTATCTTGATGTTGTGCTGTAGTACTGTGCTGTCTGATATCCCCATGAACCGTCGAACGGAAATTCTGCAAGCGGGAGTATCTCAATATGAGTGAAATTATTTTCCTTTACGTATTTAATAAGATCGTCTGCAATTTCATCATATCTGAACCACTGCGCACCGCCGTCAGCTTCGCTCTTGTCTTTAGGCTTTTTCCAGGAGCCCATATGCATTTCATAAATATTAAGAGGTTTATCGTAGCATTTTGTCCTGCTCTTCATCCATTTCTGATCAGAAAAGAATTTATCAGGATCTATCCTTGTGATTATTGATGCTGTGTCGGGTCTTAATTCGCTGTGAAAAGCATACGGATCTGCTTTATCAACAACTCCGCCTCCCTGCTGATATACTCTGAATTTATACAGCTGACCGACACGGGCATCCTTTACAAACAATTCATAAACACCGTTATTTTGCCTGTTCATAGGATGATAACCGCCGTTCCAGCCGTTAAAATCACCCACGACGTCAACACCATGAGCAGAAGGAGCATAAACACGGAACATAATGCCGTCATCACTTTCAGAGGTCGGATGGGCTCCGAAATACTCATAAGAATTGGTACTGATACCCTGATAGTATTCATCCATTGTAAAAGCTGACATTTGATCATCTCCAGTCTTAATGTTTTCCTGATTTAATTGTAAAATAGGAATATTTTATTGTCATTAGACATTTAAAGCAGTTTGTATATCGGATCTATTTAAGTGAATTATAGATCGACAATGCACGCATAACATTCCCTTTCGCTTGGATCTGTCCGGTAGTAAAAGCGAAAACAGGATCTAAAGAATTGTTGATTATCTTTTCAAATGTCTCGATCTTCAAAGATATTGTAACATCAGCCATACTCCTGTTTTCAGGAACAATGACCTTCATACCGTCTTTATAGGAAAGAAAAACATATCCGCCGCACTGATCAACAAAATGAACAAGGCACGTAAAATCATTGTTTACGGAAGAAAAATCTGTATGAGAAAACTTATCCTTTACAATCGTATAGCACTCTTTAAAGTCCATAAGTGAGCATCCTTTTATAATTCAGATTATTTACCAGTAAATTATATCATATTATTATTATGAGTTTTTTCTTATAAGGCATTATGATGCGAATTATTTGTAATAATATACATTATTTTATTCATAAGCTTGAGTAAACAGGGCAATTATAAACAATGAAAACAGTTAGCCCGACGATGCTTTAAATAAAATCAGTGCGCCTTCCTTGCGGTGCAATTATTTATAGTATTGTATAATAGCCATGTAGCGCCGAAAGGCACAGTCGAACGG
>CACYDC010000338.1 GCA_902773025.1 uncultured Ruminococcus sp. | reverse complement strand
TTGTTCAAGCTCAGGCGCTGTGATGATGTCAATTCTTCCCGAAACGGCAGCCGTCATCTTGCCGTCGTTTTTTGTGGTTTTGATTTCCATTATAATGCCTCCTGAAAAGTAGATATTTTTTTTCGGGCTAAGTAAAATGTTGTGCAGGTACATTTTCCGTCGGAAGGCAATGCCCCCAATATAATAAAATCTTATCATAAAACGCCATATTATTCAATACAGCAATCGGTTTGTGTAAAATGAATCTTGTAAAGTTGATAATTGACAAACATCGTATATATGCTACAATAACAATAGAAAAAATACAAAGAATATAAAGGCCGGACAGAGCTGTCAGGTTCTGGAGGAAAGAAAATGAGAATACTCGAAAAGATAAGTGACGGTTTTGGAAAATACATGGCTTTTATTGTGCTTGCCGTGTCTGCTCTTGCATTGTTTGTTCCTGTATCCTGTCTTTGGATAGAAACTTCATGGGTCAATTATCTGTTGATGATCGTTATGTTCGGAATGGGACTGACAATGAAGCCGTCGGATTTTGCCATGGTATTCAAGCGCCCGAAGGATATACTTCTTGGCTGTGCGGCTCAGTTTATTATCATGCCTGCGCTTGCCTTTTGTCTGAGTAGGATCTTTCAGCTTGATGCGGCACTGACAGCCGGCGTGGTGTTGGTAGGTACCTGTCCGGGCGGAACTTCAAGCAATGTCATTACCTATCTTTCCAAAGGTGACGTTCCGCTTTCCGTTGGCATGACCTCTGTCAATACGCTGCTTGCTCCGCTGCTGACGCCTGCTCTGACGTATCTGTTTTTGCAGACTACAGTCAATGTTGACGTCTGGGCAATGTTTTTAAGTATCATCCAGGTGATACTGCTACCGATCGTCATCGGCTTCGTGATCAATCGTATTTTTGGAAAATATACGGAAAAAGCGGTCAAGGTGCTGCCGATGGTCTCGACAATAGCGATCTGTATGATCGTTGCTGCAGTTGTTTCGCATAACGCAGAAAAAATATACACCTGCGGTGCGCTGATACTGATCGTTGTCATTCTTCATAATCTGCTTGGATATGCCTGCGGCTTCGGTCTTGGCAAGCTCCTGCGGCTTACTCCCTCAAAGACCAAAGCTTTGTCCATTGAAATAGGTATGCAAAATTCCGGATTGGCAACAAGTCTTGCCGGAAGCAGCTTTTCCCAGCTTGCTATGGCGACGGTTCCCGGCGCTGTATTTTCAGTCTGGCATAATATTTCGGGCTCTATCCTTGCCGGTATTTATAGAAGATGGGATAAGTCAGATGCAGAAACAAACGAAGAAAAAACAACACATCAAGATATTACCTCGTCGTAATACCAAAAACTCCATCGCAGTTTGATACTGCACAGATCCTAGATGCGCTCACAGTGTGACAGTCGATGAGAAGGTCACGGCAGCAAAGGTCGGAGATACGCAGAGGGCACGGCTGAAGTGACATTTAACGGAGAGATATATACAGATACGACCGTCAAACCGTGGGTGGACCTCAGAAAAAATGGCGATGATGAAATTGGCGGAGGAGGTTCTGCCTTACCTCCCGTCACTCCGGACCCCGATAACACCCCCAAAACCGGAGATATTTCATCTGCGGCAGCCGGCTCTGCTTCGGCGGCGGAACTCAGATACCCTCATGAGTATTATCGCGGAAAGGGTTTCAACAACGTTAGAGTGATCGACGACACAACCGCTGCAAATGGCAAGGTCTGCCTCCGACCGGTTTTACAGTTGTATTTCCTTCTTGACCATTGGTGCTTTATCCATGCAATTACCTCCCATCAACTCTAATTGAAGTTCGTAGGAGTACTTTAAAATCCGTTTCATTTTTTGGAGTATTTCTATTTGGAGGATATTTTATCGGAGGATATTTTACCATGGTTTCTTCAATTTTGCTTGGTGCGGGGGTATTGGGCGGCTATAAACTGTGTTTCTGGAATTTGCCGGTTGAGATATCTTTCTCTGCAAGTTTTCTAATCTTATCTATCAAAAGAAAAACGGCGAGATCCATTCCTGCAATATGCCGTCCTCGGGAAGTCGCGATGCGCTTGAAAGGACTTATAAAGAATTTACCGCATTCCCGACAGAAAATCATCAGGAGATTGACTTTTCTGCAGATCATATGGTGATCGGCTCAACGGCTGTCATTGAACCCGAACTTGACGGCGTTGTCAATATGTACAGTGGTTATAGCAATCCGTTTATCATCTGGGGCGGATTCTGAAAGAAGCTGTTCCGGTACGAGCTGCCTGTATCATTCCTATTTCATCATACACGGATGGACGGCGGCCATGCCGGTCTTTTCCTTGAACAGCTTCAAAAGGAGATTGATGCTTTGTGATTGACTCTTCTCTCACCAAAAAGAAAAACCGGTTCATCTTTTTTGACCTTCTGAACCCTAAGCCGTTTTTCTTTGCGATGAAACGGCTTTTCGTTTTTGTATGTATCTGCTATAATTATCTTCGGGAGGCGATAAATTGACAAAACAAAAACGCAGTCTGAAAAAGCGTTATATCTTCTGCATATCCGCCATTGTATTTCTTCTCGTTAGCTATTTTGTTTTTTTGTGTGTTTACTGCAGAACCTATACCATGACAATTATCCTGAACGGAACAGCTGATATCAGCACCGTCAGAGTCGAATATTCTTCGGATAATGTGGTAAGGGCTTCGGATATACACAATGGTCATGTATGGGCAAGCGTGAATTCTCTGGAAATTGATCTTGAAAGTGTCGGGCACGGCCAAACCGATGTTACGGTATATTATGAAGATCGTTATGACTGGGAAGAACTTGATGAAAATGACCGGCCTTATATGAAACACATTACAGAACCAAAAACAATAAAGGAATCCTTTCATGTATCATACTTCGGAAATATCTGGTGTTCCACAGATAATAATTTCAAAGGGATGTGGACTTTAAGACTGCTGATCGATGTCATCATGATCGTACTGATCATCACGTTCAGTCTGACCTTCCGTGAGAAGCAGAAAAACGGGGATTTTACCTATTCTATGGTCACACTCGGCGGCCTGATCTTCTTTATGTCGGTCACGGTTGTTCTCTCGCTTCGGGAAATCTTTTTGTCCTATAGCTACAGATCTTTTATGGATGCAAAACAAATCCTTTTTTCCGTGACGAACATCAGCTATAACTTTATCACCATTACGCTGATACCGCTCGTTCTTTTTTGTCTGGTACTGAGCATCAGCAATATTCGTCTTGTGCGGCACGAGGGATTCCGGGTTCAGAATCTTTTAGGCTTCATGCTTGGTATTCTTGTTGCAGGCGGTATTGCGGCAATGTATTTTGTGGGAAAGAATATATACTCGGGTTCGTTGGCGCAGGAGCTTTTGTTGTCCACTATCAATTCCGCGGTTTCAGTTACCTTCTGCTACATGGAGTGTCTGCTGATCTCAACCGTTTTCTGCGCCTTGATGTCAACTAAATTTAAGATAAGTCAGCCGATGGATTATATTATCATTTTAGGCTGTGCCATCAGAAAGGACGGTTCGCCTACGCCT
>CACYDC010000337.1 GCA_902773025.1 uncultured Ruminococcus sp. | reverse complement strand
TTCATGTTACAATGACCTCATAAAAAATGTTTTTTGCAGGAGGCGGGCAAATGGACTGGGAATTTCTGTTTCTGAATTATATACAGAAAAATATCCGGACTGATTATCTTGATGCCGTTATGGTTTTTATTGCGCCATTCTGGCTTCTGATGATCGTGATCGCAATTCCTTCGCTGATCTCATTATTCACTAAAAAACACAGGCGCTTCGGCAGGATGATAATATGTGATGCCGCTGTCAATACGCTCGTATGCTCTGCGATCATCAAGCCTATAGTAAACCGTATACGCCCGTATGAGCTTGATACTACAATAAAGCTTCTTGTTCCTCCGGAGTTTGATGCCTGTTTCCCGTCCGGTCACACATTTTTTGCATTCGGCGCTGCCACGATATGCTTTATATATTATAAGCCGCTCGGTATTGTGATGTATCTTTTTGCCTCTCTGATAGCTGTTTCAAGGCTGTATCTCTATATGCATTTTCCTACGGATGTTGTATGCGGAGCAGTTTTCGGCATAATATGTGCGGTGATTGCTGCACATATTGAAAATCTCATTTTTTCAAACGATCCTCATGAGGATGAACAGACCGAAAGTGACAGCGAATAATTTGCAAAAATGATTTTTTCACGCGGATAAAGTTCCGAACGCGGCGAAAAAAATATGAGTACGAATTCAGAGCGACCGGCGAGTCGCCGGTGCCGGTTCGCGTTACAGCTTCTTTAGACACACGAGGAGTTTTCCTCGCGGATATAGTTTCAACCGCGACTCAGGAATGTTTGCCTTTAAGAAAGCTGCAACGCGATTACGCCCAGCGCGGGCACGCGCCCAGCGTCACGGTGGAATTTTTGCTATTGCACACTGAGAAAAAATATGATATTATAATAATAAATTAAACCGTCCGGAGGGATAATAATGAATGTAACACTTCTTGGCTGTGGAAGATGGGGATCTTTCATCGGCTGGTATCTTGACAAAATTGGTCATAATGTTGCAATATGGGGTCTCAGCGATTCTCCGCAGTTCCGTGAGCTTGTCGAAACCCGTAAAAACAATATGCTGAGCTTCAGGGAAAGCATACAGTTCACAGATGACCTTGAAGCTGCTGTATCACGCGCAGAGGTAATTATCATTTCAATAAGCTCTCAGGCTCTTCGTTCATTCATACAGCGTGTAGCTCAGTATGACCTCAAAGGCAAGAGCATTGTTCTGTGTATGAAGGGAATCGAAGTAAGCACCGGCTGTAGGCTTACACAGATAGTTGAGGAATATGTTCCGGCTGAAACGCCTGTTGCGATCTGGGTAGGTCCCGGTCATCCGCAGGATTTCAGCAAGGGTATACCTAACTGTATGGTAATTGATTCAAGACATGATGAGCTGAAGCAATTCCTGATCGGTCAGTTTTCAAGTGATCTGATACGCTTCTATGTAGGTCAGGATCTCATAGGCAGCGAGGTAGGAGCTGCTGCAAAAAATACTATCGGTATTGCTGCAGGAATGCTTGATGGACTGAATCTTTCTTCTCTCAAGGGCGCTCTCATGTCAAGAGGAACGAGAGAGATTGCAAGGCTTATCAAGGCAATGGGCGGAAATGAGCTTTCAGCCTATGGTCTGTGTCACCTCGGAGATTACGAGGCAACACTGTTTTCAAAATACAGCCACAACCGCTGCTATGGCGAAAGCCTTGTAAAAGGGGAGAAGTACACTTTGCTTGCTGAGGGAGTTGACACAACCAGAGCACTTGTTCTGCTGGGAGAAAAATATCAGGTAGATCTTCCTATCTGTAAGGGAGTCAAGGCAGTGCTCGATGGAGAACTGGACGCAAGAGAGGAACTCGGCAAAATGTTTGACAGGTCAATCATAACAGAATTTTACTCATAAATACCAGAACCGGGGGAGCATACGCAGCCCCCGGATTTTTATTGGTAAATATATTCTGAATCTTAAATAAATTTAAGATTAGTTTAACAGATTCTTAGCACACTCATCTTTAAAAAGGGGTATACTTATATCATCAAAGAAATAACTGAACAGGAGGTTCCGATTATGGAAACAAATGATTTTGAGAAAAAGGTAACTGGAGAGCAGGATATAATGACAGATGTCACCGCAGAGGAAACAGCTAAAGCTGCTGACAGCACAACTGCAGCTGAGTATGCAGGCTCAGGCACAGACGAAAGCCAGGGAACACCCATAACAGATACACAGCCCATACAGCAGCAGTATAGTGCTCCGCACAGCACATATCAGTATCCGTATCCTCCGCAGGATGCCGGCACACAGTATCAGCAGCCGCAGTATGTAGATGTCTACAGACAGGAGGGAAAGAAAAAATCCTCATCAGGAAAAAATATAGGGCTGATAATGGGAGCAATGGCTCTTGCGCTGTGCATAGGCTTAGGCGGTGCTGTTATCGGCGCTAAATTTGCCGGTGGTACTAGTAACGGCAGCGGAGTAAATGTTTCTTCCTCTGCAAAGCAGGACAACACAAAATCAGAAAAAAATGATGATAATGATTCTGCGCTGCAGATAGTCCAGGCAAGCAACACTGAAACTGCTCCTACAACTGTCCAGGAGGTCGCAGCAAAGGTAAGGGACAGTGTTGTTGAGATCACAACAGAAACAACACAGTATGACACATTCTATGGTCAGTATGTTGCAAAGGCAGCAGGAAGCGGCGTAATAATTTCAAGTGACGGATATATAATCACAAATAATCATGTCATTGAAGATGCCAACACGATCAATGTACGCCTGACAAACGGCAAGAATTACACAGCTAAGCTTATCGGCAAGGACGCAACTCTTGATGTCGCGCTGCTCAAGATACAGGAAAATGACCTTACGGCTGCAACCTTCGGAGATTCCGCAAAAATCAGCGTTGGTCAGACAGCGATTGTTATAGGCAATCCTTTAGGAGAGCTTGGCGGAACTGTAACGGATGGTATCATCAGTGCACTTGACAGAGAAATTCAGATAGAAGGCAAAACAATGAATCTTCTCCAGACCGATGCAGCTATAAACCCCGGTAATTCCGGCGGCGGTCTCTTTGACGCAAACGGAAATCTCATTGCAATGGTCGTTGCAAAATCCGGTACTACATCAAGCGGTATTTCTGCAGAAGGCCTCGGCTTTGCAATACCTGTCAATGATATCATTGATATTCTTTCTGATCTTAAGACAAAGGGCTATGTTTCAAACAGAGGATATCTTGGTGTAAGTCTGGTCGCTGTTTCGACTCAGCAGGCAATGTTCACCTACCGTGTGGATAAGATGGGAGTCTATGTATCCGCTGTATATGACGACACAGC
>CACYDC010000336.1 GCA_902773025.1 uncultured Ruminococcus sp. | reverse complement strand
ACATCAGGATAAGATAACTCGTGTTATTGTTGAAGATAATCTTGTCAGAGAGATTATCTTCTGATAAGGGAATAAGCACTTGTCTTATACCTTATATCGGAGGATAATCTATCCTCTTTGTAAAAAAAAATAGCCGAAAGGCAAGTACAATATCTTACCTTCGGCTATGAAAGAAGTTTAATTGACAATTTGCGGTTATAAAGAACAATCAAACTCCTCTGTATTTTCAAGTCCGAGTGACAGGAGTCGAACCTGCGGCCTCTTGAACCCCATTCAAGCGCGCTACCAATCTGCGCTACACCCGGAAATAACAGTAATTATTATAGCAGATCATTATCTCTTTTGCAACTGTAGGAATATACAAATAATAGAAGATTATTGTCAAATTGATTATAAGTTATGTATAATTTTTGCTTTTAGTGGACCGTTTCGACAGACTGACTCTGCAGAAAGGCAAAAGCATCAGTGCAATCATTTCCAAAGACCTTTCCGACTGACAACGCAGCCCCCTTGCTGACAATATCCAGAGGGATGTGTTTGACGTTAATAGATGGGTTATGTCATTTTGTATGAAAAAAACTACATAAAGCACTTGACTTTATTGAATATGTGTGATATCGTTAGTAGAGAGGTATTTGAAAATGGGTAAAGTAACGGTTATTACATCCGGTAAGGGTGGAACAGGAAAATCTACAGTGACAGCGGGGCTTGGCGCGGCTTTCGTCAGAAGGGGCGGACGGGTGCTGCTGATCGACTGCGATGCTGGCATGAGAGGAATTGATCTGATGCTTGGCGTCAGCGGAGAACTGGTATTTGATATTGCAGATATTATAAATGGAAACTGCCCGCCATCCAGTGCGATTTACCCGTGTAAGAATCTGCCTGAGCTATATATTTTGCCTGCTCCGCAGAATGTCCGGGATGAGCTGAGTCCGTCGGTGATGAAACAACTGACCGTTGTGATGAAGGACTATTACGACCAAATCCTGATTGATTGTCCTGCCGGTATAGGATCCGGCTTTGAAACGGCGGTGGCACCTGCTGACAGAGCTGTTCTGGTGGCCAATGCGGAGCCGCTGTCTGTGCGCAGCTGCAATAAGGTCAGAAGAAAACTGCAGCATTGCGCGATAGATGATATTTCTTTGATCATTAATCGCTTCAATGAAAAAAAATTCCGTAGAATGGACGTTTATGACGATCTGGATGCGGTGATCGATGAAGCGGGAGCAAGGCTGCTGGGAATTGTTCCTGAAGATAGTGCGGCATCGTCGGCCTCACAGAAGGGACAGCCGGTAGAAGGAAGGATGAAAGCCTCCCTTGCTTTTGACAGGATCGCTGCAAGACTGGATGGAAAGTCCGTTCCGCTGCAGATAGGGACGTAAACAATGAGATGAATATAATAATATCTGAAGTATGGGGGTTTTGATATGAACATTGCACTGATTGCACATGACGCCAAAAAGGAACTGATGGTTCAGTTTTGTATCGCCTATTGCGGTATTCTGAGCCGTCATACACTGTGTGCAACGGGAACAACGGGAAAGATGGTTTCCGAAGCAACCGGTCTGGAAATACAGAAGTTTCTCGGCGGATCGCAGGGCGGTGACCAGCAGATTGCGGCCAGAATTGCTTTCAATGAAATAGATATGCTGATTTTCCTGCGTGATCCGCTGGATCCGAAGCCGCATGAGCCAAACGATATGAACCTCCTTCGCCTTTGCGATATGCACAATATCCCTGTCGCAACCAATATTGCCACGGGCGAGGTGTTGATTCATGGTCTTGAGCGGGGCGATCTGGATTGGAGAAATATCGTTCGCAACTGAACATTATAAAGATGGATTCGGCAGGGCTTGACCCTGCCGCTTTTATTTGATAAATAGAATTACAATAGACTGGAAATACCGGACGGATTTAGCAGGGAAACGGAGAGACTCTACAGAGGAGATGTTGCTTTTCTGAAAAGCACGAAAATCAACAAAGAGTAAAACACCAAAGGCAGGAAGAGAAGGAAATTGAGAAGAAAACTATACAATTTGTAGAGAACAAAAAAAGTT
>CACYDC010000335.1 GCA_902773025.1 uncultured Ruminococcus sp. | reverse complement strand
GGCGAGTATACCAATTCAGAAGACGGAATGAAGCTTCTGAAGGAAATATATGAAAGGGAAATAGATAAACCTGCCGGAGAATATGAAGAGATGGATTTGTTGTTAAGCAAAGTCTTTTTAAAACTTAACAACGAAAAAAACACATTAAAGCTGCCCCTGATGTTATCTTATGTTTTAGATCTTTATAAAAAGGCCAACAGCAAAGCCGATGTTGTCCCACTGAATCTTTGGGATGAAATCGCCGCGAATGTTTATACTTCGTATAGAGTATTGGATTTTTCCCAGTGGGAAGTCAGATATGCCTCTGTCAGAATACATGAGGAACTGTTCATCAATCAAAGAATTACAAAAGAATTGGTGGAAAATTATGACGGAGAACAACAAGAAGAATTTATAGTAAAGAATTGCAGAAATTTACCATATTATACAGTTGAAGTATATTGGGCATTAAGAGAAAGTGAAAAGGATAGGGGTACTTTCGACAGGATAATAGGCGATCTTATTCTTCAAAGCTCAAAATTGTTGAAAGGTGTTCAGGCAGACGAACGCGATGAATTAAAAATATATAAAAGCAGACTTCTTTTAACAGAACTGTGTAGAATTTACCGAATTTTAGCATATTATCAGGAAATGGACTTGCTAAGAAAATATGCTTTTAAACGTTACGAAAATAATTGCTATTTGCAAACAGCGGAGTTAACGTTATTGATCTATTTGTATTATTTGAGTTTTGAACCAATAATCACCGCGGAACAAAAAGAAAGCGCAGCAATAGTAACAGAGCAAAACGGCGGAGAAATTTACAGGTTTATGTCAAGGCTCGGTTCAAACCTGATAACTGATTATTATGAGTATATTAGTAATCTTGTATGGACTTGGGAAGAGATGCCCCGTAACGGATCAAAAACGCTAATAATAGACAAAGCAATTTTAGATGTTGCGGTTTTTTCTTTTTTGGTCGCAGGCAGAAACGAACAAGAGCTGTCAAAGGTTGTTTCACATATATTCAAAGACAGAATAAGTCAGGCTTATCATCTTTACTGCAGAGAATCAGATGAAGTAGTCAAAGATTCGATAGAAAAATTCGCAAAGTTCTTTCACTTGCGTACAACAAATAATTGTCACAGTGAAGTCGCCTTGCTTAGGAAGGTAGTATCAGAGTTATATTTACAAAGTGAAATTGAGAATTTAAAAAATGCAGTATGGGACAGCAGAAAAAAATATCAGGATTCACTTTCGAAATCTGTTAATAATTTTACGCAAGAAAACAGCTTCCTGTTTGCGGCGCCGGAAAAATGCCCTGCACAAATAAAGAAGAACCATATCTTATTCAGAGGGCGCGCTTTTGTTTCAATGTTTTCTGCCGAAGAATTCATTGAACAATACAAATCATTTATCGAGTCGAATATAATTCAGTGTATCATCATTAATGCAGCAGCCGAAGGACATATTGCAATCCAAAAGGTGAAAAGAAATGATAAGAATAAGCAAAAGAAGCTTATAAAAATGGCTTACGATCAAAAGTTAGATACAGACACACTAATCAGCGGAAGCGATTATTATCCTTATGAATCTGATCCGTGCATGTTGATGAATCACTGTAAAGACTATAATAAGATAGAAATTGAAACCGGCGATAAGAAAATATATTTACTTGACAGTAAAAAAATCAAGTCTGTAATTTCTGATATTAGTTTTTATATGCATAATATCAGCGAAGAAGAAATTGATAACAGAAAGAAAATACTTGATGATGGCACAATAACATATCGAACCACAAACAATAGCTATCTGGCGTTCAGCAGAAATCAATATCGCAAATATATTAAACAGCATGAGAAAAAAATACTTATAACCGCTCGTATAGAAGTACAGTTTGAAGATGGTATTTGCGGCGTAGGAATCGAGGTGAATTAGGATAACGGTTGATTAAAGGCTGTGCCCCGCTCCGTAAAGTGTGAGGCTGAATTGCGCGTGACGGCGGCGCAGTTTCTCCGAGAAGGCGGTGCTATTTCTCCGTCACGGTGGTGCTAAAACTCCTTAACAGCGGTGCTGAATGAGCGTGATTTACATTATGCGAAAAATAAATTTATGGTCTGCCCTTGACAATCGCACATACTGCGGCAGACACAGCGACTGCGGTCTGCTCATATATGACATGAAGGCTCAGGACGTTCACGCGGGCGGCTCGGGCTGCGGCTGCTGCGCCTCTGTTTTATGCTCAAAGATTTTGCCGGATTTGCAGAGCG
>CACYDC010000334.1 GCA_902773025.1 uncultured Ruminococcus sp. | reverse complement strand
CAGTAAGACAAATACTGATAGGGTGGTGTGCATATGCATATGCCTGCAGGACTACGTTCAATGTGATCCCGGGAGACAGAATAAGCAAAAAAATAGCCGATGCGGACAGGAATTCCTGGGTAGACATGGTCGAAATCAAGGAACTTGAGAATGGAAGATTTCGAGCTTTTGGCACAGAACTGTTTGACATCAGCGACAGGAGTGATACCTTGGTGATTCCTGAAGGAATTACTGGCTTCCATCAGCCATATCTCAGGGACAAAAGTATTCAGGGCGATGTAGAGCAAGTTAAAAAAATCATTTATCCTAAATCGTTTAGAGGAACAGTATTGGTTCCTAACTATGCCTCAGAAATTGAACTCCGTGGTGATTTTGATGATTTGAATTTTACTTTTGGTGGGGGATATTATCACTATAGCCCTGACGCTGCTAATTATTACCTTCGTAACATCATTTTGCTTGGAAAAATTAAGACGGTTAAATTCAGTAACATAAACAATTGTAAGTATATCAGAGAATTAGTGTTACCGGAGGGGCTTGAGAAGCTTGGGCCTGGAGCCATTGATTTTGACCAGCATGTGACAGTTACTTTGCCTGAATCACTATACAAAGTAGATGATAATTCATTCGGTTGGAGTTATAAAAACCAAAAGCGTAAACTTATTGCATACAGCACTTGCTCTGCACTGCAGGAGCTTAAAAAGATCAGAGACAATAATAGAACTATTATCGAGTTGTCCGTAATAGATCCGCCTTGGCTGTCAACATCACGGGAATTTGTCAACAGAATAAAAATGCAATATATGAACAACCAGGCGAACTCGCTGCATAGTTCTGTTGAAAGCATTGTGAAAGAATCCTTCCCGGACAAAAGCTATTTGTCGAAATGTCGTAACACAATTGCAAACGAGGCTGTAAAGGCAAATGTTCCAAGACTGAAAACAATTTTCCGAAGCGATTTCAGTGATGAAGATCTCTATGAAAAAGCAACCGATCTAATTGTTGAAGATATAGAAAAAAGCATCGAAGAGGAAAACCAAAAAAAATATGCAGAAGCAGACGCACTGTATAAAACCGGAACTTTATATAGTTTAGACAAAGCTGCAACTGCGTTCAACGACTTGATTGAATATAAAGACTCCAGAGAAAAGCTGCAGAATTGCAGAGACCGGATAAAACAGATAAAGAGTGGTGAATATGAAAAAGCTGTCGCGCTTGCCGAAGAAGGGACTGTAGACTCGATCGATTCTGCTATTTCGTTAATGAGGACGATCAGTCCTTACGGGGATTCAAGTAACAAAATCATTGAATGGAATAAACTCCTGGAAATCGAAGAGCAATACGCAAAGGCAGTTTCTTCAATGAATGGATATGATATAGGTGATCTTACTGTTGCCCAGGGATTGTTCGAAAACATCATAGATTACAAAGATTCTGCTGTAAAAGCAGCTGCATGCGGGAAACGGCTTGATGAGCTTCGTGAGAATATGTATCAGGAGGCCAGAAAAGAGCAAGCGGTATTTTCTCTGAAATCACAGAAAGAGGCGATAGCTAAGTATGATCAGCTCGGAGATTATAAGGATTCCTGCGAACGGGTGGATCGGTGCAATGAAAATATAATAATAATACAGGAGATACATAATCTAAACAGGGATATAGAAACGTATAAACAAGAACTTGCTAGATTGACGGGAGTCTTTAAAAAGAAGGCGCGTGAGGAAAAAGAAAACCTGATCCGCAGAAAAGAACAGCGGATTGCTGAACTGAAAGACAAATTGGCTGGAAAGAAACCTCAATCAGTAGAAACGGCAGCAGATACTGTTTATACCGCAAAGAAGAAGGGAAATGTATCTTTTGCAAGAAGGATATTAAGCATCATCTGCCTGATATCATCAGTTGGTGCATTGCTTTTCACTGTTATGCTTATCTGGACGATAATGCAGCATCCAGACAAAACAGGTTATAACATATTTCTCTATATGTGGACGTTATTACCAGTGTTAGTTACGATCTGGCTGCTGCTTGGATGGATCGTTCTCAGAAAAGAGGTAAGTGAACAGAAAAAGAAAAGTATAGGAAATATTTGCCTGATCTGTACGATTATTACGGCTATTATATTGGTGTCTTTCTGCCTTCATTACAGACATGTGATGATTCCGATTATAACAGTTTCAATAATAGTCGCCTTTATATTGACAGTTGCCTTCTTCTTGTTCTGGAGAAAAATGAAAAAGAAATAATAGTTTTGAATTCTCCGATGGGGTTCTGTATAGCAAGAATGGGGATTACAGAAACATAGAATACATAACAAAAGCTGTAAAAAGCCAAAGAATTGATGAAGATGTAACAAGGACAAAATGGCAAGACGGGGCAATCCGAGACACCCGCTTTATCTGCCGGATGAGAGCTGTGTGCCATGTTTCGCCATAAGGGAGCGCATAGAAAAATGGCTTGAATCTCATCCGGGGGCAGATGGGCGTTACATTGCGATTCGTGAAAACATGGAGGCATCCGCACAGATGGGGATCCTGAGTGTTCCTACTGTTGCAGCATATGTAAGCGTGGAAGACAATGAAACGATAACCATAGATTTCACGACTCTGTCAGAGGAGGAAATGCGTGACCTGATAGACTGTTCTCTCACAAGCATGAAATTGGAAATTGATGATAACGGGTCGGGAGTGCTTCTGTCCTGATCACAACTTAACAATATGTGCGAAGCTGAGTGTATAGCTTCGCATTTTTTTAATACAGTGAAAAGAGAGAATGATTTTGTTGAAAGTTTTTTCACCGCTCCATTGTACAATTTTTATATGGCAATAAGGGTG
>CACYDC010000333.1 GCA_902773025.1 uncultured Ruminococcus sp. | reverse complement strand
TCCTGCTCCGAAAGCTCGAAAAATTCAACGTCCGTAGATACTGAAAAGCTTGTGCTTTTTCCCATATAAAACAGACTGCATCCTGTTATGACCTTGTGTACTGCGCCCGAAAGCATATTCATCATGATCCTTGCGTCATTAGTATCTCTTGGCTTGTTTAACATCTGCCCTTCGCATATTACGGAGGTATCACATCCTATAACAAGACTTTTTTCCCTGCCGTGTGAAACCATTTCCGCTTTGGCATTGGCGAGATATTCCGGGCACTTCTCCACCTCAAGATCTCTCGGCACAAGCTCCCTTATGTCCGAAGGCATTACCTTGAAATCCTCATATATCATGGCTAAAAGCTTTTTTCTTCTCGGCGATGCCGATGCAAGTATAATATCCATTTAGTTCACTCCTCGTTTATTTTACTATATAAGCCTTTTATAGATATCTCCCTTTTTAAAGCCTGTGAGCGAGGCTATTTCTTTAGCGGCAGCAGAAGCAGATATGCCGCTTTCCACCCTTGCTTTTGCAAGCTCTACGGCATCCTCAAGCGTTTCGGGCTGTCTGGCTTCTTCTCCTGCGCCCTGAATGACAAGAACAAGTTCACCTTTTACAGAACCGTCTGTATATTTCTCCGCCGCCTGAAAAAGTGTTGTTCTGATAACTTCCTCGTGTATTTTTGTCAGTTCTCTTACGATTGAAAGCTCTCTGTCTCCGAATACTGCAGCCATATCCCGCAGAGTATCGGGCAGCTTATGAGGCGCTTCATAAAAGATCATTGTCCTTTTTTCCCGGATAAGCGAATTAAGGTGTTCACGTCTGCTGAGTTTATTTACACTCAGAAATCCCTCAAATGTAAATCTGCCCGTAGGCAGTCCTGAGATCGCAAGCGCACTTGCCAAAGCAGTAGGTCCGGGTACGGCGCATACCGGTATTCCAAGCTCATAGCATCTTTTCACTAAAAGCTCCCCCGGATCAGAAATACAAGGCATCCCGGCATCCGTTACAATTGCGCAGCTTTCGCCGCCGAGAATACGCCCGCATATTTCCTCTCCTTTATCGTGAGAATTATATTTATGATAACTGACCATAGGTGTATGTATATCAAACCGATTCAGAAGCTTTACCGTAACACGCGTATCCTCTGCCGCAATAAAATCAACCTCACGCAGTGTATCTATCGCGCGCGGAGAAAAATCCGAAAGATTACCGATCGGTGTACCTACAACATATAGTTTTCCACTCAATCATATCCCTCCTTATATGCGCCGTATATCTGCATCATTTCATCGGAAAAAAATCCATTATCCCCTTCAATGAACAATACCGGTTCTACAATCATTCCTCCGGGACGTCCGCCCTTTTTTCCTTCTATAAGAAAAAGCTTAGGCGCTTTTCCGGGTCTTTGCTGAACGAATCTCAGCCGTTTAGGTTCTATATCATGGCTGCGCATTGACACAATGACATCGCACAGCCTTTCAGGCCGTTGACACATACACAATCTTCCGGAAAAATTCAGCAATCTTGATGCAGCATCTGTAATATCATCCATTGTGCACATACTTTCGTGCCGGGCAATAAGCTGAGCAGAATTACTGCTTTTTATACCTGCGCCGTCCGCCTTATACGGCGGGTTACATACGACCAGATTATACGAACCGGACTGAAGCTTACCCTTAAGCTCCCTCAGGTCGCTGCAAACAACCTCAATTTTTTCAGACAGCGAATTCATTTCTATGCTTCTTTTCAGCATATCGCAGGCGTTTTCCTGAATTTCTACTGCGCTGACGAACCGGGGTGCATTATTTCTCAGCCAGATCAGCGGGATCGGGCCGCAGCCGCTTCCGAGATCGCAGGCCTTATCGTTTTTCCCGGGGGCAGCAAAATGCGCAAGCAAAACCGTGTCCGTCCAGAACTTATGTTCATCCGACACAATTATCCTCATACCGCAGCCGAGAGGTTCTGTTTTTTCATTATCCTTAAGCATACCACACCCCATTTCCATTTTTTCGATCTTACATTTTGCATTATAACATAAATTTGTACCATAAACAATCGCCGCAGGCGATCATAATAACAAATTTATTAAACGTTCGCTCAGCCGTCCGTTGAG
>CACYDC010000332.1 GCA_902773025.1 uncultured Ruminococcus sp. | reverse complement strand
GGATATGATACCTTTGTTATTCCGCGCGGAGACAAGGGCATGTGCAGTACCGAAATCCGCAAAAAAATTGTTGACGATGACGACTGGAAGTATATGGTGCCCGAGGCTGTTTACAATTACATAATCGAGAATAACCTGACCGAGAAGGTTAAACAGGCGCTGTCAAAATAAAATGCTTTGAAAGAGAAAAATATGTTTAGTGTAAGCGACATTCCTGCAAAAGAAAAGAAAAGGATTACAGATACCCTTCTAAAATGGGGGATTGCCACTAATCAGGATGACGGAACGATTGACTATATAAAGACCGGAATCCCCGAAATGAAGTGCAAGTCTATCCATTTAATAAGGCATGCCGAAACCATAGCTGTTGTGAAACACGAGTTTATGAGCGATACCTCAAACAACTGTGGGTTTACCGAAAACGGAATTGAAATCACCCGTAAAGCGGCGGAAGAAATGAATAATTACAGCTTTGATGTTGCGCTTTTCGGCCCTATCGAAAGGGTTATCAACACTATGAAGCTTGTTATGGATATTCCGCAGAAATTTGACGCTGTTTACTGTAAAAAGCTCCACGGAATCGACAACACAGGCTGGGAGTATAAGTCCTTTTTCGACCTTGAGCACAATCCGTTGTTTTTAGCCCGTGAGGTCGAGAACAATATGTTTGCCAGAACTCCCGAAGGAACGTCCTGGGGCACCGTTATCGCCAACTGTGCTGATGTGCTTGATATTATCAATGATAAATATGCAGGAAAAAAGGTGCTGCTTATCAGCCAGGGAAGTGTGCTTCGCGGAATGCAGATCTTGTTGAGAAAAAGAGAGCATCCGTGGGACGAGTACACCGTGAGTGGAATGTACCATGTAGGTGACGACTCAAAAAAGAAGAAGAATTACGGTATTATCAGTCAGGTTTATTGAGGCAACACCGCACAATTCATGGTGCACGGCTTGCTTGCATCTTGTTCCGTCAGCTTGCTAAAAAATCTCGGCAAGGCGACAGCCTTACATCAGTTTATTTGTGCAACCGGACGAAAAAGCATACAGCGCAATCCGCACACCTGAATTGTGCGGTATTGTTTTGATTTTTTTGAGAGAAAAGGCGGATGGCTTTGAAACAAATAGAAGTTTCGTTTTGTATCCCTGTTTACAATGTTTCTGCGTTCTTAGGGGATTGCTTAGAATCTGTTTTAGCAGAAGCAAAAAATATTTCAGCTGAAATCATCTGTGTTGACGATTGCAGCAGCGATGATTCATGGAGTCTTTTGCAGACAATTTCATCAAAAAACAGTAATATGGTCTGTATTCGCAATGAATGCAATAAAGGCGTATCCTACAGCAGGAATAGAGCGCTGGCATCAGCCTGCGGAAAATACGTTTGGTTTGTAGATCCGGACGATTTGCTTTATCCCGGCACTGTGAAAACGTTTTTTGATAACGCCGAGCGTGAAAAAGCGGATATTATAATCGGCAACTACGAGAGGGTTGAGGAATCGTTTCGAATTTCCGGTGGCGCGGAGAATAACGAAATGGTATTTAAATCAGCAAACTGCATACCGCATCCCGTTGATTCCGCCGGGACTACCATGTGTGCAATCTGGGCAGGCTTATTCAGAACTGAATTTTTAAAACAGAATAAGCTTTCTTTTCATGAGAATATGATTGCACAGGAAGATACGCTGTTTTACTATGAAGTTGAGCAGTGTTATCCCAGGGTGATTAAAACTGACGCTGTTTGTTATTTGTATCGTCAAAGGAAATCCTCAGTAATGCATCGAAGATCGGAAGAACGGATAGAGCAGTATTATTATAGCATGAGAATAATGCTGGAAGTGTATCTTGATTATCTCAATTCCGAAAAATACCGTGACAGAGAGATCCTGACAGAAAAAATCCATCATTCATACGAGAATGTATGTTCATGTTTGGCGCAATGTACAGATCATTCTTTTGTGAGGAACAATTTGAAGGAGATAAAGAATTTAGGGTATTATCCTTATCCATTCAGAAAAGCGGCTTTGCAACAGAAGGGTTCAAAGATTAAAGCGGTATTAGATTTTCTTCTTCCGATTGAACCGTGTTTTTGGATAGCTCACTTTATATTTGCAAACGCAATAAAAAGCAGACTTGAGTAAAAAGCTTTGTTGTATTTTAAAATAATATAAAATGGTGTTTTTATGAAAAAACCAAAGCTGTACTTTTGTGAGTTTATTTTGTATGTTCTTTAGCTGCCGGCGGCGACATCGGCGTGAACTTCTTTATTGACACACATCCCGACCGCGCAGACAGCAACGTTCCGGAAGCCGATTATTCCGCTGTGACCGCTGATCTTGACCCCGAAGAGTGGGAGCTGCCTGTCAACCCCAACTCTGCTCCCTGAGCCCTGAACCTTCAACGGGCAGTATGATGACGGACGATAAACAATCATAAAACGCGCCGCTGTTTGGC
>CACYDC010000331.1 GCA_902773025.1 uncultured Ruminococcus sp. | reverse complement strand
TCATTGTTAATCATCCGTCTGAATCTGTCAACGTCATCGGGATTTATGATTTCATCAAATCCATCCAAAAGCAAACAGCATGGCACATGATTATCTCTATACTCTTTTACCGTCTCAGAAATATCTTTCAAAGACGTGATTCCCGAATAATAATCACCTAACTGATAATAGAACGGATGAACCTCATCATAGTTATATAACTGTACTGCAAGGTTTTTTAGTTCGTATGTTTTGCCCAAGCCACCCTCGCCGGTGAGGACAATATTTCCGCTAAAGTGTTCTCCGTCAGCATAATCATACAATCTTTTTGTCAGCAATGAATAATAGTCTGTACCGCCATATTTGCTGCATCTGCGTTCAAGATAGTTTTCCGCTTGAAAGGAATCTTTGAATTCATAAGCATAATCTATTTTTGGAAATTCTTGATGATTAAAAATATTCTTCCTTTTCAAATTCTCCGCAATTCTGTCTTCTATTGCGGATATAGGTTCAATTATTATATGGCTCAACACTGCATTTGTAGTCGCTTGTTTGATAAAAATACCTACTATCATCCGATTAATCACAACCGGTGATCCTGACATACTCCTTAATTCATCAACAGGTTGACGTATATCAGAACAAACGAGCAAATCTCTGTCAAATCCTGATATTGAATAGCCGGATAAATACTTCTTCTCACCAATATTCCCGAGCGAGAAATACCCAATCATTTCCCAACCGGGCTGCTCATCTCCAAACTTTTCTTTAGTATTGAATGCATACTGTTCATCAAAGAAATCAACTATATCTGTATCAAACTTAACAACCGCCAAGTCATGTCCTTCTATCTTATGAACATTTTGGGGATTCACCATATATTTCTCTCCCCGAAAGAAAAACTCATAGCGGCATTCTGACAATTTTTCAATAACGTGCTTGGCTGTTATGACAGTATCCGGGGTGATAAAGAATCCGTTTCCGTACACTTCTCCATATTCATCTGTTTTTTTAAACATTCCTATGTAATTTATGATTGGTTCATATCTCATTTTTACACCTACGATTAACACTTAATTATATCTTGATCAAGTTTTACTTTGAATCGGTACTTTTCCTGTTGTCTTTCATCCTTAAGCAAACGGTATATTGGTTTATTTTCAACGTCTGCAATATCGTAATTACAATACAGTACTATCTGATTCTCTCTTTCCTCTGTGAGCAATTCACCAAGTAACCGTCTTGCAGGATGTTCCCTTTTCGCGTGCTGTGCGTCAGTAGATATGATGTAGATATCACCCTTTATGCTGTTCACACCGAAAAAGCATTCATTCCCCCGAACCGTTCCATGATGCGACAGCTTTATTACATCATAGTACTCTCGGCTTAAGTCATCCCTATGAGAATCCATGGCTGCATCTCCGCAAAACAACATTGCTTTTCCGTCATGAAGAATTTCAAACGCCAAACTTGCCTGATTAACAATGCTAAATTTATCTGGAAAGTCCTTTTCTTTCCAATGAATAATATCCGAATCAACACCTCCCGAAGCTTCAGAGATAACGATTCCTTCTTCGTGATAACTTTCTTCCTGCAGACTAATTGCCAAATTTTGCAGATTTATGATATTCTGCCTGTACCCTTTATCAATCAATTGCTGATTCAATTGCGCATAACAGGTATCAAGCTGTTCGGGTGAGGGAGAAACAAAACGAATCTCATATCCTTCACCCTTCGCAACATCTCCAACTGTGACATTATTGCCACCATTAAAACGGTTGATAGGATAGTGATTGTCCATACATACTTTTTCAAACTGATACTCCTGCTCAGCCCCTGCAGGAGTTATTTCAACGCCTGTTTTCATCTTAGCCACTTGCTCTAAATCACTATCGTCACACGCTTGTGAGCAAAATCCGTTGACAATTACCTCTCTTACCTTAATGATTCTCTGATTGGCACCATTATCCTGAAAAAAAGCAATCAGTCCTTTTATGTGATCTGCATCGTAATGTGTCAGGATAACAAAATCCAATTGTTTACCTTTATCACGGAGGAATTGTAAATATTTTCTCAATGAGTTCTTATATGTATTGCTGTATCCTCCATCAATTAGAATACAATGTCCATTCTCAAAATCAACGAGAAAGCAATCTCCTCCTTGTGCCTGAAAAAGTCTAATCATCATGTCTAAATTCCTCCTATATTATTATTGTATCATTGGAAATGATTCTTTTCAATCCTATAATTTGAAATCACACCAGTGCACCGCATAACTATGTTAGTTTTTTCATAATACACATTATATATTTTTACATTTCCATATATATCCATAATTCTGACCCGTCACAGATAACATTGATACCGTGGCTGAATTTCTGCGTAAATATAGGCAGGTTTGCTGAAAGGCAGGGGCT
>CACYDC010000330.1 GCA_902773025.1 uncultured Ruminococcus sp. | reverse complement strand
CATTGCACTTTCTATTCTCGCAATGAATCTCGGCAATCTGGCAAGAGCCTTTTTGCTTGCAACTTTTTACCCGATATTCTTGTTGAAACTTCGGAACAATGAACAATTCAAGTTGTTTGATTATTGAGCAGACACTATTTATAAAAAAATGAAAGCCGATACAGAAAAACAGTTGTTTTTGTCATCTTCGGGAAAAACTGTATGCCATTTTTTATCCATCTGCCGAACAGAAGGAAAAATTCAGTCTTTATTATTGATTGACGATACCGATAAAAACAGGTATCATAACAGCAGCAAAATCATTCAAGAGGAGGCAGCACTTATGAAGCTGAAAAACCATTATAAACCGGTACGTTCCGCTCTAGCAAAATACGGGATCATCATCGGAAAAAGAATCGCAGATACTGCAAATCTCTTTGATGTAACGACGATCAACGGATACAAAACAAGAACTGTCTGCTGTAAAGTATTCATGCATTCCTCTCCCGCCGAAGTGGAAAGAGAATATCAGACGGCCTGCAAATGTTATGAATATGCTCCCGAACATTTCATGAGAGTTTACGGACAGCCGGTGCCGTTCATTGCGGAAGATACGGCAGAAGGCTATCAAAAGAACGGTTATGCTATACTCATGGAGAAAGGAACGCCTTTTACCTTTGCACCCGGTCCGAAATATGTTTCTTTCTATGTGAAACTGCTCCGTGACATTTGCCTGGCGGCAAAAGCGGTTCACTCTATGGGCTATATACATATGGATATCAAACCGGACAATATCGTTATCAACAGTCATGGCAATTATTGCCTCATTGATTTCGGAATTTCAAAAACAATATCGGGAGCAGTTGATTTGTATGACCTGAGCGGTTCCAGATATTTCACTGCTCCGGAGATATTCAGGGGAGAACTTTCCCCTCAGGCAGACATATACGGTATCGGAATGACACTTCGCTTCGTGATGATGAACGGAATCTTTGAGTTTCCAGAATATCTTGCAGATATCCCCCGTCTGTACAGGCACAAAAAAGAGCTTGTCCCGCTCGGCTCGGAAGATGGATATACCCACCGTTTTCTTGACATTATCAACAAGGCAGCCGCTTTTGATCCGCAGAACAGATATCAGAACATTGATGAGATTCTTGCTGACCTGTCAAAAATCCCCATAGAAGAAAACGTCAGATTTTATTCAAGGTGTTATGAGTATGATGAAAATGAAGCTGTTTAAGCAAACCGGAGCATACCACACAAAGACAAATGCCTGCTGTCAGGACAGTGCAGCATTTGTCAGCATCGGTGAAGATACAGCCGTTGCAGCCGTTTCGGACGGCTGCAGCAGCTCTCTGCTGGGACATATCGGCTCGGCAGTCAGCGTGAGAGTATTCACGGAACTGTTTTCGGCAATTCCCGAAGAAAAACTGAAAAAATTCTGTATTTCGGGAAGATATGACGATGAGCTCAAAAAAATGGTCATTGAAGCGATACAAAAAGCGATTGCAGAAAACAGGGCAGAACATCAGTTGTTCAGTGCGACACTGGTAGGCTGTATCTGCCATAAAAAAAGAGCCGTTTTCATTCATGTGGGGGACGGTTTTGCAGCACGTCTTAAATACAGGCATATCTCCGTTGTATCCAAACCCGAAAACCGTGAAAGGACAAATCAGACATATTTTGTAACAGAACCTTGTGCAAAGCAGCATATACGCATTACACGTATAAAATCCTATGATAAACTGCTTCTGTCCACGGACGGACTATCCAAGGCGGAATTGAATCAGGAATTGTTTGAATTTGAAGGGATAGAAAAATTCCTGATATCCAACAGGGAAAATTTATTTGATGACTGCAGTGCGGTAGTAATACAATCAATACAAAAATAGTCAGGTACGATTCGGAATATCATACCTGATTGCTTGATCCGTTCACTCTTAATATCTTCACGTCACAGTGTCTGATATTTTAATAATATTATTTCAATATTATTAAAATATTATTTATTCTCAAGGTTCCTTCCCCATAAAAACAAGTCCCGGCAAATCTGAACAGGCAGATTTGCCGCTATTTTTCATGCCTGAATCAAAATGATATTATCGTTTTTTTCTGCAAAATCATGAAATCTTTCCGTATAGCCGTT
>CACYDC010000329.1 GCA_902773025.1 uncultured Ruminococcus sp. | reverse complement strand
GCGATCTGCAGCAGCTTGGCGTCATCCAGCTTCAAAGTCCTGTCATGCTGGCTGTTTATGACTTCATCCTGACTGAGGTTATAATAAACATAGGGATTTATTGTGAAAGATTTGATCCCTATTTTATTATTCTGGTCATCAGTTACATACTGTACGTTCGTAGCACTTGGTTTCTTCGCATCACTCGCAGCAGAGATCTGCTGTGGCATAGCGATCGTGACTGCCATTGCGAGCGCGATGATGCTTAATGCAAACGTCTTAGTCATGTGTTTCACTTTGTGATCTCCCTCCACAACCTGTTTACTTCTTAATAGATTTTTATTTTACCACATTTCTCATTAAAAGAGACTGAAATATTATTGTTTTGTATGGCTTGATGATAATTCCTTTTTCCAAGTATTATAAATGCTGGTCAGCATTGCTGCCGACCAGCCGTGTAATACTGAAGAAATGCCGCTTTCATACTTTTTCACAGTGCAAGGTTTATCCATAAAGCTGGCCGAACTGCGCCCCTCACGCTAACATCGTTACCGATATGATTTACGGAGCCGCTATCGTATACAAGAGCCGCATTTTTAGATAGCATCCCTGACGACCGCAGCCACCACCAGGAGAATCCATTGCCGGCTTTGTATGCACCTTGTGCATAGCAATATGCAGTTCCCTGACATTTGCTTGCGGCATCCGAGCCAAAATACTTATTCACTTCTTTCAGGCTGAGAAGAAATACCTTGTCAGTTATGTTGACTTCGGTCGGCAAATTCTTATCTGCAGTAACATTTGTTTTGATTATGCAGTTCTTCTCTTCCGGACAAAACGCATTGTTTATAAACGTACTGTTCAGCCACTTTCGCAGCGAACAGGTTTCCCATGTTACACTTGATTTTGATGTATTGTACTGTTGGCAATCAAGTGCATATTTGCTGATGATCAGAGCTCTATCACCTTTCCTGGCAAGAACAAGCCACTCGATCGGTTCTGGTGAACTATCCACTCTTTGGACATATCTGCCAAATTTGACACTATCTGCTTTCCCTTGAATCAGAAGAGTAAAACATGCTGCCGGATAAATACTGTTAACATCTGAAGCCACATCTGGTTCGTTCAGATAAACGTTTAGTGCTTCTTCAAAACTGTACTGATAATAATCGTTTTTATTCATATTATCGATCTTAGTTTCAAGATCTGCTACACTTTTTTTCACTTCTTTCAGATCACTTTCAACGTCTGCAGCAGAATCATAACGATCTATCGACAGCTGCAGTCGATCAAGATGATTTGTAAGATCATTTTTCTTTTTTGAAGCAGCCGCAAGCTCTTCGTCAATCGCTTTTTTCTCTTTAAATGCAAATACACCAAGCTGCGACCGTTGCCCGGAAAGCTGTTTCTCTTGTGATATCATCCCATTAAGCTCGTTTTTAAGAGACTGTATCTGGGTTTGCGTAGAATCAAAAACGTTCAATATACTTTCAAGGTGCTCCACCCTTCTTTTCCCATCTGTCAGGCTTTCTTCGATAGTTGAACCGAGTTTTGTTCCGTTGCCCTTCATCAAAGCGTGGGCGATTGCAAATGCTCTCTTTTTTGCTTCTTCAACCTGACGTTCATGTTCGAGGCGTTCTTCTTCTTCTGCCTTTTTGATCTCCTCGATTATTCCCTGACAGGTGTGTATCTGCTCGTCTGCATCTTTCCAGGATGGAATTTTACTGAACGCTTTGATTGCCGCCTCGTAGTTTGAGATTTTAACACCTGTCATCTTTGATTTTGCATAATCATATATCTCATCCCTGCGGCAGTTTTCAGCCTTTTCATAACACTGCTCAGCCAGGGCATCTGCATCCTTAAATCCTGAAATAGTTTTAAAATGCCTTGCCACTTCTTTGAATGCTGATTCGTTTATAGCCGAATTCATTTCTTCAACACTATTGTTGTAGACAAACTCCAAACGGGCATTTTGATTACGCTCATTAATATGATCAATAAAACCCGAGAGCATCCCCACGATCTCATCGTCGCCAAAGCGCACAGCCTTCAGATAGTTATTGCTGTTATTAAACGGTTGCTCACAATCAGCGAGGTCCTCCTGATGTCGAACATGGAGTTCAGCCATCAGCTTCCCAAGATATGCCTGCGCATTCTCAGGATCCTGATCCAAAACACGTTCACAGTAAGCGTCAGCATCATTCCAGTTTCCGTCTTCCAGAAAAATATAAATACGTTTAATTAGTGAGGCGACGTTCACACCGTTTTCTGGAACGACTATTTCTTTTATAGTCTTCTTTGGTCCATCAGCATCGATAATTTTAGTTATACCTCTTATCAGATCCTGCATGAATCCGAGTTTCGACATATCCTGTGCCTGGAGATGTGAGAATTCTTCCGGCAGGTCATACGGATCCATATCTCGGTATGCAGGAATCAACACTTTCTTTCCACCGCTCTGTTTTACCAATGTAAGATATCTGGACCACTCGTTCTTGACCCATACTGCATTTAAATATTCCGGCCTCGTTCCAATCACGACCATCACTTTTGCACTGTTCAAAGCAGCAAAAATATATGGCTCATATGCCGTCCCCAGCTTATCTTCCAGTGTTATCCGCGAAAAGAACACTTTGAATCCTTCTTCTGTCAGCTGATAATACAGATCGTTCGCAAGGACCGAATCCTGGGTCCTGTGCCCGTTTTCATCGGTTTCCTTATAACATATGAAAACATCAAAAGGCTCTTCCTTCTGTGATATATCAAGTATACCCTTCTGTATCTCATTGATCGCTGAAGCTTCTTCCTCATAGATGGCACGCTGAGATATGTCAGCATTCTGTATGGCCGACTTATAGTTTTCGTCATCAAATACAGATGTGAACTGGGTACGGTTTACAGTAGGAACACGCCTGTGTGTGGCAGGATCCTCAACATATTCGATACCATACTTGCAGAGGACAAGGGACCAGTATGCTTCAGCATCTGTACTGTCTTCATCCAGTATTCTTTCATACATGCCAGCCGCTTTATCAAAATCATTATTTCTCCTGTAATGGTTCGCCCGGTCATACATATTTGCTCTGCGGTCATCATCAATCCGCGGCAAAGTCTGTCTGGTCCCGCAATACTCACAGACGCATGTAGTAGCACCATCTTCAAACCTGATGTCACCGCCACACATTTTACATTTAAAAACAACCATTATAGTCTCCTATAAAAAGTCAAACAGTTTTAAGCTGTCTGTTCTGTTTCCCCTCGTATCATCAATGCCGAATCAAACTCTTCCTGATTAT
>CACYDC010000328.1 GCA_902773025.1 uncultured Ruminococcus sp. | reverse complement strand
TGCTGTAACGTGTATATAAAATTATGTTACGCATTGTTATATAAATGTCATGCATAGTATTGTTACATGATCATAATACTTTTGTTTGTGCTGTAACGTAATTACGCTATATTAAACTTATCATCATTAGATCAGAATTACTGTTTCGTGTTGTAACGTATTCGTGTTGTAACGTAAATGTAACGTAATTACGCTGTCAACTAAGAACCGCGGGAGCAACTCTCAAACGCTTACTACGCAGTGAGCGAAGCGAACGGAATCGCGAACACGACACCGGCGGCACGCCGGCGGTCAAGTTTTACTTGATATTCTGAATTATTTGTAATATAATAGTACTTGTAATAATTTGCTTTTTTATTTTATTCTTGAGGAGGAATAAGGGATGAGTATTGATTCCAAAGCAGAGGCAGTAAATGCAGCCCGCAGTGAAACCTCGGCTTCTGTGGCTTATTCAAGACTTGAAAAACTGTTCGATGACGGTACCTTTACAGAAATTGATACGTTCGCCAGATCTTCGGACAGCTATACAGAAATCAGAGCCGGCAGAGGTACTGTCGGAGGTAAAAGCGTGTTCGCGTTTGCCCAGAGTACCGATGTTTCGGGCGGCGCAATGTCAAAGGCTCAGGCAGCTAAAATAAAAAGAATATACGACCTCGCATTGAAAACCGGCGCTCCGGTCGTTGCAGTCTATGATTCTATAGGCGGCAGAATAAATGAAGGCAGTGACCTTCTCGGCGCTTATGGCGATGTTCTTAAGTATTCGGGAAATCTCTCCGGTGTTGTTCCGCAGATATCTCTCGTTCTTGGAAAATGCTGCGGTACACAGGCTTTGATCGCAGTAAATGCAGATATTGTTGTTATGTCTGAAAATGCTGAGCTTACTCTCAATACAGACGGTTCCGATGCTTCTGCAAAAGAAAATTCTGCTCATGGTACCGCTCATATCGTTGAAAAGAATGAGGATTCGGCTATTGAAAAAACAAGACAATTGATCGGACTTCTTCCTTCAAATAATCTCGATTATGCCGGATGTCCGGAATTTGAACCGTCAGACGGCGCTTCTGATGATATAATAAAATCTGTCGCAGACGGCGGCAGCGCTGTTGAACTACAGAGTGAATACGGTAAAAGCTTCCGTACCGTGCTTGCAACAATAGAAGGCGCAACTGTCGGTATCGTTAAAACTGAAAATAAAACACTCGACGGAAAGGGCTGCTCTAAGGCTGCAAGATTTGTACGCTTCTGTGATGCGTTCGGTATCCCGGTAGTAAGCTTTATAGATGCAGAAAAATTCGGTTGTATAAAATGCGCTGCAAAGCTTACAAGCGCTTATGCAGAGGCTACTTCGCCAAAGATAACAGTTGTTACGGGAGATGCGTTCGGCGCTGTATATATTGCTCTGGCCGGTACGGGCGCAGCCGCTGATATTACATATGCATGGACAAATGCAAGCATTTCAGCGCTTTCTCCGGAAGCATCAGCTATAATCGAACTCGGAGATGATCTGGGCGGTAAGCTTAAAGGCGCTGCAGACCCGAAGGCAGAACGCGCAAAGGTGATCGCAGAATTTAAAAACGAATATCTTTCAGCGCTCAGGGCTGCCGAGAACGGTTATGTACAGGATATAATCCTTCCGGAAGAAACCAGAATAAAGCTCATGGCAGCACTCGATATGCTTTCTGATAAGAGGGTTTCCACACTTCCGAAAAAGCACAATAACCTTTATATATAACTGAATGACTTAATCAAAAGAAAGGACCATGATTATGAAAAATTTGAAAATTACCGTAAACGGTGTTGTGTATGATGTTCAGGTGGAAGAAACAGACGGGTCAAACGCGCCCGCTGCTCCTGTAGCCGCAGCAGCTCCTAAGGCCGCAGCTCCTGCTCCCAAGAAGGATGCCGCTCCTGTAGGTGACGGTGAACCTGTAACTTCTCCGATGCCCGGAACAATCGTAAATGTACCTGTAAAGGTCGGACAGGCTGTTAAGGCCGGCGATGTTCTTGTTGTACTCGAGGCTATGAAAATGGAAAATGAGATAAAGGCTGCCAAGGATGCAACAGTCGCTTCGATTGCCGTAAACAAGGGTGAAACTGTTAATACAGGCTCTGTTCTCGTTACGCTGAAATGATGCCTCAGTAAAATGAAAGGGGAAAGTCATAATGGCTAAAAAAATACAGATTACCGAAACGGTGCTTCGTGATGCCCATCAGTCACTGATTGCGACAAGAATGCCGCTGAGCGATATGCTGCCAATACTTGACAAGCTTGATAAGGTCGGCTTCTATTCACTTGAATGCTGGGGCGGAGCAACGTTTGATGCGTGCATACGTTTTCTTGACGAGGACCCGTGGGAAAGACTGCGTACACTAAGGGAAAAATGCCCGAATACAAAGCTTCAGATGCTTTTCAGAGGACAGAATATGCTCGGTTACCGTCATTATGCAGATGACGTACTGGAATATTTTGTACAGCGTTCGGTTGCTAACGGTATAGATATTATCAGGATATTCGATGCGCTTAACGATATAAAGAATCTTCAGACAGCTATCAAAGCCGCTAAGTCCGCTAAAAAAGAAAACCCGAATGTTGAAGCTCAGGTTGCAATAAGCTATACGACAGGCCCGGTTTTCACAACAGATTATTACGTTGATTATGCGAAAAGAATACAGGAGGCCGGCGCAGATTCTATATGCATAAAGGATATGGCTGCTCTGCTTACTCCGTATTATACCGCTGAGCTTGTAGGCGCGGTCAAAAAGGCTGTTGATATTCCTGTACAGCTGCATACGCATTATACCTCCGGACTTGCGTCTATGTGTCTGCTCAAAGCAATCGAAGCAGGAGCAGACAGAATAGATACCGCTATGTCGCCAATGGCAAACGGTACGTCACATGCGCCGACAGAATCTATGGTCGCAGCTTTGCAGGGAACAGAATACGATACCGGTATAGATCTTGTACAGCTTTCTGAGATCAGAGAATACTTTATGGGACTGCGCGCGAAGTATATCAAAAGCGGACTTCTTGATCCGAAGATGCTTGCAACGGATGCAAAAGCGCTGATATATCAGGTTCCGGGCGGAATGCTCAGCAATCTGCTCAGTCAGCTTAAACAGGCCGGCAAGGAGGATCAGCTCACAGCAGTGCTTGAAGAAGTACCGAGAGTACGTAAGGATGCCGGATATCCTCCGCTCGTAACACCGACCTCGCAGATTGTGGGTACACAGGCAGTATTCAATGTAATTCTCGGCGAGCGTTACAAAATGTGCAACGATCAGTTCAAGGATCTTGTAGCAGGAAAGTACGGTACTACTCCCGTACCGATAGATAAGGAATTCAGAAAGAAGATCATCGGCGATATGAAACCGATAGAGTGCCGTCCGGCAGACCTGCTTGAGCCTGAGCTTGAAAAGCTCCGCGCTGAGATCCCGGAATGGATCGAGCAGGAAGAGGATGTTCTGACTTATGCTCAGTTCCCGAAGGTAGCTCCCGGATTCTTCAAGAAAAGACGCGATAAAAAAATAGGTATTAATGAATCAGCCGATCTTAAGAATAAAATTCATCCGGTTTGATTTTCCGG
>CACYDC010000327.1 GCA_902773025.1 uncultured Ruminococcus sp. | reverse complement strand
TTTTATCGAACTGTCTACTTCATCGGGTTTTACGTTTGTATCTTTTTCTGTCACATAATAACTAACCATATCTTTTAACTAAGATTTTAAACTAAAAGCCGCCCGCAAATTAAATACGAGCGGCATATTATCAGCATCTTGTCAATGCGTGATTTGAAAGATGTAATACTCTTTCTTTGATTTCCTGTGTTCTCCCCTGATTCCAGAACTGTGTACCAATATATCCGCAGGTTCTGCGCGCTACATTCATCTTATTCTGATCAGTGTTTCCGCAGTTCGGACATTTCCAGATAAGCTTGCCGTTTTCATCCTTCACAATCTGAATCTCGCCGTTATAGCCGCATACCTGACAAAAATCACTCTTTGTATTCAGTTCCGCATACATTATGTTATCATAGATGAATCTTATGACCTGCATAACTGCCGGCAGATTCTGCTGCATATCAGGTACCTCTACATAAGAGATTGCTCCTCCGGGTGAAAGTGCTTGGAATTCTGATTCAAGACTAAGCTTGTCAAATGCGCTTATCTCTTCTGTAACATGAACATGATAGCTGTTCGTGATATAATTCTTATCCGTTATTCCTTTTATCACACCAAAACGTTTTTGCAGACATTTTGCAAACTTATATGTCGTACTTTCAAGCGGTGTACCATACAGACTGTAATCTATCTTTTCTTCTGCTTTCCATTTCGCGCAGTATTCGTTCAGTTTGCGCATAATGTCAAGACCAAGCTTTTTTCCTTCTTCATCAGTAAGCTTTTTCCCGATCAAGCTGTATACGCATTCCCATAATCCTGCATATCCGAGTGAAAGTGTTGAATAACCGCCGTAAAGCAGCTTATCTATAGGTTCTCCCTTTTTCAGACGGGAAATTGCTCCATACTGCCAAAGTATCGGCGCCGCATCTGACAGCGTACCCTTGAGTCTTTCATGACGGCATCTGAGCGCACGATGACATAATGTCATACGCTCATCAAAAATCTTCCAGAAGCTGTCCATTTCCTTATTCGCGCTAAGTCCTATATCTACAAGATTTACTGTTACAACACCCTGATTGAATCTGCCATAGTACTTAGGTTTTCCGTTTTCATCAATATATGGTGTAAGAAAGCTGCGGCATCCCATACAGGTATAGCAGTGTCCATCGCCGTTTTTATCGATTTTGTTTTTAAGCATTACCTTTTCAGAAATATAATCCGGTACCATACGTTTAGCAGTACATTCTGCTGCCAGTTCTGTCAGGTAATAATAAGGATCGCCCTCATGAATATTATCTTCCTCAAGAACGTAAATAAGCTTAGGAAATGCCGGTGTGATCCATACTCCTGCTTCATTTTTTACACCCGTACAGCGCTGACGGAGAGTTTCTTCTATGATCATTGCAAGGTCTTTTTTCTCACGCTCATTCCTTGCCTCATTAAGATACATAAATACTGTAACAAAAGGTGCCTGACCATTTGTTGTCAGAAGTGTGACAACTTGATACTGTATTGTCTGTACTCCCTTTGTGATCTCTTTCTTAAGTCTTTCCTCCACGATACTGTCGATCTTTTCCTGCGAGATTTCTACACCCATTTCATCAAGCTCAATCAGGAACTCTCTCTTTATCTTTTCTCTTGATATCTGAACAAACGGTGCAAGGTGTGTAAGACTGATACTTTGTCCTCCATACTGGTTACTTGCGACCTGCGCTATTATCTGTGTGGCAATATTACATGCGGTTGAAAAGCTGTGAGGCTTTTCGATAAGTGTTTCGCTTATAACAGTGCCATTCTGAAGCATATCCTCCAGATTAACAAGATCACAGTTATGCATATGCTGAGCAAAATAATCCGCGTCATGGAAATGAATTATACCCTTCTCATGAGCTTCTACAATATCCTGCGGTAAAAGAATTCTCTTTGTCAGGTCCTTGCTGACTTCGCCTGCCATATAGTCACGCTGTACGCTATTGACCGTAGGATTCTTATTTGAGTTTTCCTGCTTTGCCTCTTCATTATTACATTCGATAAGGCTGAGTATTTTATTATCTGTAGTATTTGATGAACGCACAAGCGAACGGTTGTATCTGTATCGTACATAATTTTTTGCAAGTATAAAGGCTCCCTTTGCCATTATCTGGTCCTCGACCATATCCTGTATTTCCTCTACAGAAACAGCCCTGTTAAGTTTTGAACATTTATACTCGACATATCCCGCTATGTCCTTTATCTGTTCATCACTGATCTTACCGTGTTCTGTAGCGTTATTAGCCTTTGTCACAGCCATAACGATCTTCTCAATATCAAAGGTTTCCTCTGAGCCGTTTCTCTTAATTATTCTCATTCAGATCATCTCCAATATATTTTCTTTTATCCTCTTGGAACTCTTATCTACAAGTGACTGTTACCTATTTTATATCAAATATATATAAAAGTCTGTTGCATTTGCAACTAAATAATGATATAATACAATATATAGCGTTTTGCACAAATTTAAACTACATTATATAGAGGGTGAAAAACTATGAATAACCTTAATCCACAAATCAGCCGTGATATCGTCAAGTACGACAAAATCGCCGGATATCTCTCCGCAGAAAGAAAATCCTTCAGGAAAGGTGATGTTATTATAAGATTAAACATGAAATCAGACACAATGGGTATCGTTGATCAGGGACTCGCTTGTATGCTGAGCATAAGCGTCAACGGAGAAAAAAGCATTATGGAATACTATACTGACGGAAACATATTCGGAACAGCTTTTACTCCGGAAAGCAATGCCAACCTTCACTATATATATGCAAGAAAGGACTGCAATGTATATTTGTTCAGTGAAAACTGTCTGAATGAATTTTTTCTCAAAGCCGATAATGATTACAAAAACAAACTTAACACTATGTTCATTGCTACCATAAAAAAATCACATATTCACAATGATATTCTGTTGCAGCGAACCATCAGAGAAAAGCTTATGATGTATTTTCGTTATTCATCTTCAACCCAAAACAGCCAGTCTTTTACCATTCCTCTGACTCTTTCCGATCTCTCCGATTATCTTGCGGCAGACAGAAGCGCTATGATGCGTGAGCTAAAAAAAATGAACAATGAACATATTATAAGTTCTAAAGGACAAAATATAACTATTTTATAAGAATTATAATTATTTCAGCAAATTGCTGTCAGTTTTATTTCATATATAAAAGTTACGGACAAACAACTAATAAAATTTGTAATATTATACAAATTATATTAAATAGAATAATACATTGATTTTAATATTTCAGATTCAAAACGACCGCACAAGCCAATGTGCGGTCGTTCTGTTACAATTGTTATGTTATTTTACGAGAAATTCTGAGTTCCCATTATTTTACAACTATACTGAATGACTTACTTACAACTGAACCTGTTGAATCCTTTACTTTAATCATTACATTGTATGTTGTAGCTGTGCCGGGCTGAAGTGTAGCAGATGTCGCTGTGCCGTACTCTGTTCCCTTTACAGACCATGAG
>CACYDC010000326.1 GCA_902773025.1 uncultured Ruminococcus sp. | reverse complement strand
TCCAGCCCGTCCATATCCGGCATACGGATGTCCGTGATCACAATATCCGGTTTCAGTTCAAGAATTGCCTGCAGTCCCTCCCTGCCGTTCCCGGCTTCCATGACTACCTCATATGCACCGCCGGAACGGGACAACAGCCTCCCCAGTCCCTCCCGGATACGGATCTCGTCTTCAACGATCAGAATTCTCAAAACATTATTATTCATGGTTCTCTTTCTTCTTCCAGGCTTTTCTTCATGGGCTCCGCATCAGCGTTTCCTCAGCTGAATCCTAACATTTGTCCCACTGAATATCAACCATTCCTGTGCGCATTTTCCCGACGTTCGTTCAGCCACGTTTCCGGGCATCATGTTATTGCATTATAAAACGCCTTTTAAAATCAGATTTTATTTTTCTGTGGAAGCGAAAAACAGATTATATTATACTTAGTATATTACAACATGTCTTCTTGCAAAACACAGTTATATTATCAGATTAAGAAGGAGGATTGTTATGATGGGAAAGAAAAGAAGTTTATTTTTGGGTATGATGCTGCTCGTTATGCTGCTTTGGGCGGTCCCTGCAATGGCGGTGAACAGGTACACCGTCTCGGATAATTCTCACATGAATGTGAAAGGAAAAACCCTTTATTCGCCTATTATCAAGATCCAGGACGCCAGGTGGAATGATATCGTATATTATAATGGAGAAATAAAAAAGAACTCTCTGAATTATGACAAAAAACTGTTGAAGGTAGAGGATACTGGTTACTTCCTCCGTATCACTCCGAAAAAACCGGGGCTGTCAAAAGTCGTTTTTAAGACAATCGAAGACGGAAAAACAAAGAAATATTCGTTCCGTGTGAAATCATATAAATTAAAAGCAGGTCCGATCAAGAGCCTGAAATTCGGGAAAGGTGAATCGTTCAACGACAAAGACTTCATTTTCGTAGATCAGTACAGCCTCGGAACACCCAATCTTTATACCAACGGCAAATACAGCGCGAAGTTTGTTATAAAAGTGCGTTCCGGATGGAAGGTGAAATCTGCAGTATCCGTAACTACTGTAAACGGAAAGTGGAAACAGAAGAAACTTAATCTTAAAAAGAAAATCTCTGTTAAATCGGACAGCAGGATTATTATCACGATGGTGGATAAAAAAGGAAACGAATTACCTTATGAAATGTTTGGAATGGTAATTAACTGACCTGAGATTCCGGAGTCCTCAACTGAACAACAGAATTCAAAAACAGGGCGAAACCTTTGCATTTCAAAGGTTATCGCCCTGTTTCATATAGTAGAATTGCTGTTTACGCGGCTGGCAGGAAATGGTATCATTATAATGTGACAGATGCCCTCAAGAAAGGAAAACGAAAAATGACGCACGCGTATGACAAGAAATTCATTCGGACCACCCTGACGTTCCTCGCTCTGGTCTTTTCGATCCTGCTGGCGACGCCGCGCCCCGCGAAGGCCCTCTCCGCCCCGATCACGGCGCTTCTGATCGAAGACGAATCAAACCTGCTCTCGTTCAGCGGAAAATCCGGAACCTTCTGCTGTGTTCCCGTGCAGGCCGAGCGTCTCTCGAACTGGAACGAATACCGCGTCGCCGAAGCGAAATGTGACGATCCGTCCGTCCGCGTGAAAATTAACGGAAACATCGTCAACCTCACCGTGAAAAAGAGCGGGACCGCCACGCTCAGTGTCACGTACGAAATCGGAAAAAAGCGTTTCCTGGCCAGCTTCGATCTCGAATTCTATCGATACAAAAACGCGTTCTCGAAGGTGAAAGTCGACGGCAAGGTAAGAAAATACCGCACATCGAAACCGGGCGGGTATTACGCGAAAGTCTTCGGAAAGAAAGCAAAAGTCACCGTACAGCTCACCCAAGGCTGGAAGATCAAAAAAATCAAAGCGTGGTACGTGTCGAAAGACGGCTCCAGAAAAAAGATCAAAGGCAGCTTCCGCAACGGATCCTCTTTTCCCGTGAAAAGCTCCGCGACCACGATGGTTTCCATATCCGCGTGGAACCCGAAAGCGAATGTCATCCGCC
>CACYDC010000325.1 GCA_902773025.1 uncultured Ruminococcus sp. | reverse complement strand
TTATGTGCTATAATGTTTTAAGAATAAATTTAAAAGGAGCAAAAAAAATGATAGACATTAAGCTTATCAGAGAAAACCCTGATTTGGTAAAGGAAAAAATTAAAAAGAGAGAAATGAATCTCGACAGCATAGTTGACGAGATCAGAGAGGTAGATGCGGCTAAGCGTGAACAGCTCGGTAAGGTCGAAGCAATGAAAGCAGAACAGAATGCCGCAAGCAAGCAGATACCTCAGATCAAAAAAGCCGGCGGCGATGCAAGTGAGATCATGGCAAAAATGAAAGAGCTTGTTGCTCAGATAAAAGAGGGCGACGCTAAGGTCGGTGAATTGGAGGAAAAACAAAAAACTCTTATTCTATCACTGCCTAACCTTCCGGATGATGATGTTGTTGCCGGCGGTAAAGAACAGAATGAACCGATCAGATATTTCGGGGAAAAGCCGAAGTTTGATTTTGAAATGAAAAATCATGTTGAGCTTTGCGAGAACCTTGGACTTATCGATTATGAAAGAGGCGCAAAAATAGCGGGCGCAGGAAGCTGGCTTTACAGAGGCTGGGGTTCAAGACTCGAATGGGCTTTGCTTAATTTCTTTATCAATGAACATATCAAGGATGGGTTTGAGTTTATTCTGCCTCCGCATATGCTTGGTTATCAGTGCGGTTATGTAGCAGGTCAGTTTCCTAAATTTACGGATGAGGTTTACTGGATAAAGAACCCGACAAGCAATGATGAAAAGTTTATGCTGCCTACTGCTGAAACGGCTCTTGTAAATATCCATAGAGATGAGGTGCTTACAAAGGATGATCTTCCGAGAAAGTATATCGCATATACTCCGTGCTACCGCCGTGAGGCAGGCAGCTATCGCAGCGAGGAAAGAGGTATGATACGCGGACATCAGTTCAACAAGGTTGAAATGGTACAGTATACCGAGGACGATAAGTCTGATATTGCATTCAAGGAGCTTGTTGAAAAGGCAGAACGTCTTGTACAGGAATTGGGTCTGCATTACAGATTAAGCAAGCTTGCTGCGGGTGACTGTTCATTCTCTATGGCTCGTACATATGATATCGAGGTATGGATTCCCTCAATGGAAATATATAAGGAAGTAAGCTCGGCCTCAAATGCAAGAGATTATCAGGCAAGACGCGGTAATATCCGCTACAGGGGAGAAGATAAGAAAATGCATTTTGCTCATACTCTTAATGCTTCCGGTCTTGCAACAAGCAGAGTTATTCCTGCTATTGTTGAGCAGTATCAGAATGAGGACGGCTCAGTTACAGTTCCTGAGGTTCTGCGTCCATATTTGGGAATAGATGTTATAAAGCCGGGAATGGGAATGTGATAAATAGAGTCTGTTATCATATGATAATCAGCTGTTAATTATACGGTTGAAGATATATCTTCGGATGTATTTTCAACCGTTTTTTTGTTAAAAATTGACGTGAATAAACAAAACATTACCAACTTATGGCTTAAAAAAATTAAGGGCATTATTTCTTTTAAAGAAAAAATATTTCGGGTGTCTGTAGTATAATATGTTACTATATAAAAGAATAAAAAAAGAAAATGGGGGAATTAAGAATGATCAGTGCAGAATTCAATCATAAGTTCGGTAAGGAAGGTCTGACCTTCGACGATGTACTGCTTATTCCGGGCGAATCGAGCGTTCAGCCCAAGGATGTTGATATCAGTACATACCTCACGAAAAAAATTAAGCTCAATACTCCGCTTATGACAGCAGCAATGGATACTGTCACCGAAACAAGAATGGCAATTGCGATCGCGCGTGAGGGCGGTGTCGGCATAATCCATAAGAATATGTCTATCGAACAGCAGGCAGACGCTGTAGACAGAGTAAAAAGATCTGAAAACGGTGTTATAGTGAATCCGTTTTATCTGACACCTGATCGTTATGTAAATGATGCAAATAAACTTATGGCTAAGTATAAGATATCAGGTGTGCCGATCTGTGAGGACGGTAAGCTTGTAGGTATTATAACTAACCGTGATCTTCGATTTATGAATGAAAGTGATTACAGCCAGCGTATCGCTGATGTAATGACAAGAGAACATCTTGTAACGGCTCCTGTGGGTACAACACTTCTTGAGGCGCAGGCATTGCTTAAGAAGCATAAGATTGAAAAGCTTCCGCTTGTTGATGAAGATGGTATACTTAAGGGACTTATTACTATTAAGGATATCGAAAAATCAGTTCAGTATCCGAACAGCGCAAGAGATGAAAACGGCAGACTTATTTGCGGCGCGGCTATCGGCGGAACACCTGATGTGCTTGAAAGAGTAGAAGAGCTTGTCAAGGCTCAGGTCGATGTACTTGTGCTTGATTCGGCCCACGGCCATAATAATAATATAATTAATTCTGTTGCAAAGGTTAAAAAAGCATTCCCGGATGTACAGCTTATCGCCGGCAATATTGCAACGGCAGAAGCAGCAAAGGCCTTGATAGATGCAGGCGCAGACTGTGTAAAGGTCGGAATAGGCCCCGGCTCGATCTGTACTACACGTATTGTAGCAGGTATCGGAGTTCCGCAGATCACTGCAATTTATGATGCAGCTTATGAAGCATCAAAGCACGGTATCCCGGTAATTGCCGATGGCGGTGTGAAGTATTCGGGAGATATCGTAAAGGCGCTTGCAGCAGGAGGAAGCGTTGTAATGATTGGTTCTCTTGTTGCCGGATGTGAGGAATCACCCGGAGAAAGCGAGATTTATCAGGGCAGACAGTTCAAGGTATACCGCGGTATGGGCAGTCTTGGCGCAATGGGCAGAGGCAGCGCTGACCGTTACTTCCAGTCAGGCAACAAGAAGCTTGTTCCGGAAGGGGTAGAAGGTCGTGTACCTTATAAGGGACCGCTTTCAGATACGATTTATCAGCTTATGGGAGGACTTCGCGCAGGTATGGGTTATACAGGCTGCGCTACTATTCAGGAACTCCATGACAAAGCTCGTTTTGTAAGAATTACAGGCGCCGGTCTTAAAGAAAGTCATCCCCATGATATACAGATCACAAAGGAAGCTCCTAACTATTCCTACAACGGTTGATAAATATATACAGGTAACAAAGCAGAAATGTCTGAGAATATCAGGTGTTTCTGCTTTTATATCATTTTGGCTTATGTCTTTGTTGGGGCGCTTTTTTGGGGCCAGCCCCAAACCCCGCGCCTGCACCCGCTGATTTGGGAAATAATAAACTTGATCTCGTGACTGAAACGTTATTACGCAGTTAATTATGAATCGCGGGAGCAAGTTAGTTACGATGCTTTGTAGTGAGCGCAGCGAACGGAATCGCGAATTGACAGCGCGGGCACCGCGCCGGCCAAAGAGGTGTTGAAATGAAAAAAATTGAATTGTTTACGGACAGACTGATTATAAGAGAATATAATAAAATAGATATGACTTCTTTTGTAGCCGTGACTTCACAAGCGGAAATCCGTGCTACAACTTATGGAATACCGGAAAACTATACAAGGTCTTATGCGAAAAATTGGTTCAGGTTGATAAAGACAAATATAAAAAACGGTTTGTCGTATGAATTCGGTATGTTCCTTAAAGAAGACGGTGAATATGTCGGCAATGTGGGACTTATTAATGTAAGCAAGCTTCATAATCATGCAGATATTTCATATTATACGGATAAAAAATTTCATTGTATGGGACTGACTACTGAGGCTGCGCAGGCAATGCTTGAACTCGGATTTAAAACATTCGGATTTGAAAAAATCTCCGGTATGTGTATGAGAATTAACCCTGCGTCACGCCGTGTTATGGAAAAAATAGGTATGAGTTTTGAGGGTACATTAAGGCATGAATTGTATAAAGACGGTATATACTACGATATAGATGTATTGTCTGTGTTAAGAACTGACTATTTTACAAATTGTAAATGTGGAAACTGCGAGAGTTTTCAACATCAAAAAGTTGAAAGTGTTAATTAAAAATTACAAATTGTAATTTTTTTAGGATTTATTACACCGAATTATGGCTTGAAAATTGTAATTATTCAATATATAGTGTATATTTTCGTAATATTTTCTTTTTTATCAATATATTGCTTTTAACAGCTCGGTTGATAAGTTTTCAACGTTTTCAACATTTTGATGTTGAAAATTGTGTAATTCTTTATTGTAATAAAAAAATAGCCGATATTACAAATTGTAAAAACAAATAAATCTGTTGTCTGAATATATCTTTTAATACAAATGGTACACGATGTATATAACAATACAAAATGTATATTTATTTTTTGGAGTAATTTAAAAAAAAGCTTGACAAATATATTTATTTATAATATAATTATAAAGCTGATTGCTGAGCAGTCAGATACATACGGCGGTATAGCTCAGTTGGCTAGAGCATTCGGTTCATACCCGGAGTGTCGTAGGTTCGAATCCCACTACCGCTACCATTAAGCTTTTTTGGAAAGCTTTTTATATAAAGAAATAATAACGAATAAAAATATAGTGTTTTTGTTCATTATTATTTATCCGGCCCGGTGGTCAAGCGGTTAAGACACCGCCCTTTCACGGCGGTAACACGGGTTCGATTCCCGTCCGGGTCACTTATTAATCGTCGTATAGGCAAGGACTTGATTCCTTGCCTATACGATTTTTGTATATCTGTAAAAGAAACTTTAATAGAAACGGAAATGAAAAAATGACTTTGAAGGAACTTAAAGCAGGGCAGAGCGCAGTCATAACATCAGTAGGCGGCAGAGGAAGTCTTAGACAGCATTTTCTTGATATGGGAGTTATTCCCGATGCCGAAGTGATGCTCGTTAAGCTTGCGCCGATGGGTGATCCTATGCAGCTCAGAATTCATGGATATGAGCTTACTCTGCGTCTTGAAGATGCTGAAAAAATAGAAATATTGCCCATTGAAAAAAAGAAGGAAGCTGTCAGTAAAAAAATAAAGTCACAGCACCATCCGGGCTTTGGTGAGGACGGAAGGTTTCATCCGAAGGGCAGCGGCGATCCTTTGCCTGATGATACTGTCCTTACATTCGCGCTTGTGGGTAATCAGAACAGCGGTAAAACAACTCTCTTTAATCAGCTGACAGGAGCAAATCAGCACGTCGGAAATTTCCCCGGAGTGACGGTTGACCGTAAGGACGGTGTTATCAAAGGACACAAGAATACACTTGTTACCGATTTGCCGGGGATATATTCCATGTCACCATACAGTAATGAGGAAATTGTTTCGCGGAATTTTGTGCTCAAGCAGAAGCCTAAGGCGATAATAAATATCTTGGATGCGACAAATATTGAACGTAATCTTTATCTGACTATGCAGCTTCTTGAAATGGATATTCCGATGGTCGTTGCACTTAATATTATGGATGAACTGACAGCAAACGGAGGTTCTGTGGATATCAATACTCTTGAGAAAATGCTTGGAATTCCTGTTGTGCCTATTTCGGCGGCAAAAAATCAGGGTGTGGATGAGCTTGTTAAGCATGCAATACATATTGCTCACTTTCAGGAGAAACCTCAGCGTCAGGATTTTTGTCCGTCTGATGGAAAGGGAGCGGCTGTACACAGATGTCTGCATGCGGTTCGTCATCTTATTGAGGAGAAAGCGGATAAAGCAGGCATACCGCTCCATTTCGCGGCAAGTAAGCTTGTTGAGGGAGATGAGCTTATTCTTGAAAAGCTGGGTCTTGATAAAGGCGAAAAGGAAATGCTTGAAATAATAATACGGCAGATGGAAAAAGAACGCGGACTTGACCGTAATGCAGCAATATCGGATATAAGATTCTCATTTATAAAAAGGGTCTGTTCACAAACTGTGGTAAAGCCCGGGGAAAGCAAGGAGCACCGCCGCAGTGAAAGCATAGATAAACTGCTGACCGGAAAATTTACGGCTATTCCTATGTTTATAATTATTATGGCAGCGATTTTCTGGCTGACTTTTGATCTTATCGGAGGAAATTTGCAGACATTAATGAAATCCGGTATGGATGCCCTTACGGGAATGGCTGTTAGTTCGATGAAAAAGGCGGATGTTAACCCTATATTGACAGGGCTTGTAACTGAGGGTGTTTTTGCGGGAGTCGGCAGTGTACTCACCTTTTTGCCTGTTATTATCATATTGTTTTTGTTTCTGTCTGTCCTTGAGGACAGCGGATATCTTGCAAGAGTAGCGTTCTTTATGGACAAGCTTCTCAGAAAGATTGGATTGTCCGGCCGCAGCATCGTTCCGCTGCTGATAGGCTTCGGATGTACCGTACCCGCAGTTATGTCAACAAGGACACTTCCGAGTGAAAGAGACCGTAAAATGACGATCCTTCTGACACCGTTTATGAGCTGTACCGCAAAGCTTCCGGTTTATGCTTTTTTTGCAGAAGCTTTTTTTCCGTATCAAAGCTGGCTGATTATAAGCGGAATGTATTTTCTTAGTATTATTGTCGGAATACTCATTGCGTTGCTTTATAAAAAAACACTGTTTCGCGGAGAAGCGGTTCCGTTTGTAATGGAGCTGCCGAATTACCGCCTTCCCGGTTTGAAAAACGTAGTAAGACTGCTATGGGAAAAGGCAAAGGATTTTTTACAGCGGGCTTTTACAGTAATTTTTATATCCACTGTGGTCGTATGGTTTTTACAGAATTTTAATATTCAGTTCAATATGGTGGAAAATTCTTCAGACAGTATTCTTGCCGGTATTGCCGGAGTAATTGCTCCTGTTTTTACTCCGTTGGGAATGGGTGACTGGAGAATAGTAACCGCGCTTATCAGCGGGTTTATGGCAAAAGAGAGCGTTGTTTCTACGCTTGAGGTTTTATACAGCGGCGGTATCGCTTCGGTGATGTCTTCTGTAACAGCCGTATCGCTTCTTGTATTCAGCGTTTTGTATACACCGTGTGTTGCAGCTATTGCATCGGTCAGACGGGAACTGGGAAAAAAGTGGGCAGTAAGTGTTGTTTTATGGCAATGTATGATAGCGTATGCTGTATCTGCCGCTGCATACTGGATATGCCGTTTGTGCGGTATGTGAGGAGGACTTGGTCATGAATACGGCTGATATTATCATTACTGTTATTATAATATTAGCGGCAGCAGCTGCAATAGCTTCGATTATCCGAAGAAAAAAACACGGAAAGGGTTGTTCCTGCGGCTGTGAAAGCTGTAATTATAATTGCGAAAAGAAAAAATAGAATGACCGGCATGCCGCCGGTGTCATGTTCGCGATTCTGTTCTCTGCGCTCACTGCGTGGTAAGAGTTACTGTGTTGCTCCCGCGGTGCTGAGTTAACAGCGTAATAACGTTTCAGTTTTGTCTGTTATTTATTTGAGAATAGTATTAAACGAGAAAATAATGTAAAACGATAATTATCAAGAGAATAAGTCAGGCCAACATAAATGTTCGTTGGCCTGATTATTAGTTTGCCCGAAATGGGCAAACAGCAGGAAGGCATATTGGCGAATTGCCAACAGTCAAATACTTGCAATGTCATTAACGAACAAATGCCTTGCATCAGTCGGGTATGATGACATACTCGAAAGATACAAGGTACTGCACTTAAACTGTTGAACCGCCGTGTACCGAACGGTACGCACGGTGGTGTGAGAGGTCGGCTGCTCAACTAATGGGCAG
>CACYDC010000324.1 GCA_902773025.1 uncultured Ruminococcus sp. | reverse complement strand
GGCAAGCCGCTCATAATGGTGAGAAATGGTTTCATCTATAAAGAGATTGAAAATATCGGCTTTGGTGAAGTAATTGATGCAGACGGAGACATGAAGACCGCGGTATCGGAGGCTTTGGACAGGCTTCTTTCGAGACGCGGTGAATGGGAAACTATGGGTGTTAAAGCAAGGAGGCTTTATGAAGAAAAATACCCATGGAGCAAGTCTGAAAAGGCTCTTCTGGACGGCTACAGATCTTTAGTTTAATCCGAGGTGTTTTCCTGAAAGCTTGTAAAGCCTCATTGCCATAGGAATACTGATATAGGCGGCAAGAGAAAACAGCTTTGCGGGGAAATAACTGATGCCTTTGAGAAAATCTTTTTCGTACTGTTTGTAGAATGTTTTTAATCTGTTAATTGATGGATGATGATAAAACTTTTCATTGGCCAGCCTTATTACGCAGTGATTAACCACCATAAGAATATCAGATCTTGCATATAGTGCTAATTCAGGATAATTGGTTTCGATAAATGAACAACGATCCTCATAGATCTTGATGATCGAGAGGTTGTTTTCATTGAAAGGTTTGTGAACAGCGCTACCGTTTCTTTGTCTATAGAAATACTTTGATTCAGATCCGATAACAACTGATTCTGATGCGTTGACCAAACGGTAAATCGTTGCATCATCTTCATAGAGGTTTATTCCGGAAGGAAATCTGATTTCATCAAATAGTTTTCTCTTGAACATTTTGCCGCATGACGAGGATGACATAAGTCTTGTAGTCAATAATGCCCTCATAGCTTCATGCTTTCCCAAATATAATCCGGGTTCATTGTAGCGATAACTACACTTCTTTAGCGTTTGACCATAATCATAGGTCCAAGCACAACAAGCCAAGTCTGCACTGTTATTAACGCATAGATCAAGAAGATACTGTACATAGTCATAAGCAAGATAGTCATCGCCATCTGCGAAAACTAAATATTCACCTGTTGCTGCATCTATACCTGCATTTCTGGCATCAGAAACTCCACGGTTGGATTGGTGTATCACTTTAATGCGTTTGTCGTCTTCGGCATACTTATCGCAGATTTTCCCGGATGAATCCGTTGAACCATCATTTATCAGAATTACCTCAAGTTCCGTGTGGGTTTGAGACAGCACGGTTAATAGCAACTTTGGAAGGTAGTTGCTGACATTGTAAACAGGAATGATAAGTGATACAAGCATTTATATATTATAGCATGGTATAATTTATTTATGTCCAAATCACACACATTACAATCTCTTATTGCCGATATTATACGGGTGTTTCATTTATGGCCTTTTATAGCCCAGACGGGTATTTATAACTTTTTTCGACATAAGAAACATCCTGAAACTTTGTTGTATTTAGATGTTGTCATTACAGAATGCTGTACTTTGAAATGCAGGGATTGTTCTAATCTGATGCAGTATTACCACCATCCTGAGAACCTTAATGTCGATGAAACTATTTCTTCTCTAAGAATTCTTTTAAAGTCTTTCAAGGTAAACAGATTAAATCTCTTAGGCGGCGAACCGTTTGTCTGTCAGGAAAACCTCGCTCAAATACTTGTATTTCTTAACCAAGAGGCAAATGACCGAGTAAATGAAATCTGTATTATAACTAATGGAACCCTTATCCCTTCAGATAAGTGTTTTGCTGCTATTAAGAAAAATAAAAAAGTTACAGTTGTTTTCAGCAACTATGGTGAGTTGTCTTCAAAACAATCTGAATTCTCGGTTCTTTTGAAAAGCAACGGTATCAAATATGAAATCATGGAAGAGGATTACTGGTGGGATTGCGGTAACTTGAAGCCTCGTGATGAAAGAGAGAGTATAATACAACACAGGTATGACGCGTGTTATACAAGAAGGCATTGTACAACTTTGTTTCGAGGTAAGCTCTATGTGTGCCCGAGACAGGCACATGCAGTTCGACTTCGCGTTATTCCTGAAAATGATATGGAGATGGTTGATATTCTGAAAATGGATCAGGATGATGCTGTTTCAATACAGACTGCGGTTTACCGCCTGTTAGACAGGAAAGAAAGAATCGCAATGTGCAGGTTGTGTGGTTGTAATCCTGACAATAAGATCCCGAGAGCTGTTCAAGCAGAAAGGCCTATTGATGATGTCTGACAACCCAAAGATAACGGTTATTATTCCGGCACATAATGTTGGATTGTTCTTACCTGACTGTTTGGATAGCATAATTGGACAATCATTTACTGATTGGGAATTAATTGTAGCAGACGATGGGTCTACTGATAATACGGGAGAGATATTGAATAAGTATGCTGCTACTGATAATAGGATTAGAGTAATCTATACATCAGGAAAAGGCGTTTCTGCTGCAAGAAATGCTTGTATGAAGGAGAGCAGGGGAAAATACATTGCTTTTATTGATGCTGATGACCGTATAAAAACTGATTACCTTGATGCGTTGTATTCACATGCGATGCTTTCCAACGCTGATATAACACAGTGTTCTTTTTTTTATTCTTATGAAAACGGGAAGCTAGTTTCGGATCCTAACCGTATTGAGGCGGTTTATGATAAACCGGAGACGATATTGCACGCATATTTCCGAGGGCAATATGGTGATATAACGACAAGTGTGTGGGCTAAGTTGTTTAAAACAGATACATTTAAAGATATTTGGTTTGATATCGGATTGCGGGTATATGAAGATGCATACTATGTGTTTCAATGTTGCAAGAGAGCTAAAAAGGTATGCTGCTTTGATTCACAACTATACTATTACTATCAGCATGGTGCATCGACTACGCATTTACATATTACTGAGATTTGGCGCGATTACTATACTTTATATGACAGACAGATCAAAGAGTTCCGTAATGAACGCTTAATTCGCAAGAATGTTGAAAGAAGAGAATCGGAGACCGGCCTCTGGCTTATCAGAAGTATGATGCTTCAAGGCAAGAAAAAAGAAATATGGGAAATAAGGAAAAAACTTCTTGGAATTACTGGTCATGTGCTCTTTTCCAAGACACCTTTTCACATTAAAATCAAACTTGTTATGTTGGCTCTGATGCCTTATCTTTATATGGCGATCTTAAAGAAAAAGTTAGTATGCGAAACCAGCGTGTTTGTATAGCGACGAAAAGGAACGGAAAATGTAATCCTATGAATAAAGAAGTGACCGTTTTTGAATGCGAAAAAACCAAAAAAGATTATTCGATCAGCTGCGCCAGATTTATCGGGATGTGCTTTGTTGTGGTATGTCATTTGATGCAAAGAGAAGGGTTCTCTTCTTGGTTTAACGGCATTCATATAGAATGGGCTTTTTGGTTTAATGTTGGAGTACAGATGTTTCTGTTTATCTCGGGTTTTCTTTATGGAAAAAAAGATAAGATTGAAGCTGTTGGTTTTTACAAAAAGAGTTTTCCGAAATTGCTAGTAGATTATTATGTGTTCATAGTTTTGATGTTGATATTGATAAGTCTGTCCTCGCTGATGAGCGTTGATAAATATGATGTTTTGAATCTGCTCACATTTTCCGGAACGGTAGACGGTTTGGTTCATTTGTGGTTTGTTCCGACAATTTTGTTCTGTTATTTGCTTGTTCCGGTTTATTCCGAGATCGTTAATTCCATAAACAAGCATGGTAACTTAAGGTTTGTTGTTGAATCTGTTCTTTTGCTGCTAATTGTTCACATGGTAGTTTGGCGGTTCTTTGATTTTTTTATTCCTGCGTGGATTAATTGTTATGTCATTGGAATGTTGTATAGCAAGATCGAACAAAGACAAACTTTGAAGCATGCTTTTTACATAGTGGCGATAGCTTCTTGTGTGATAATCATTTCGATCCAGTTTGCTTTTGATTATTTTATATATGGAGATCTGTCTGAGTTTAATTCTTCGAATATAAGTAGTTTTACCCAATATGGACATGTGTTTCTAGGGATAGTTCTGATCATTCTTATTCGTTTTATCTATGACAAACTGGGGACGATTGTCAGAAATCATTTTGTTCTTGATTGGTCGGATAAGTATTCTTATGATGTGTATCTTGTTCATCATGTCTTTATTCTGAGTGCATTTGGGTGCGTGGAATTCATATCCAATCGTTGGGTCGCAATTCCCTTGGCTATCGTATTGACTATTTTTTCTTCCATGCTTCTTAATGCAGTTTCGACTTTAATTCGCAACAAGAGTTTTTTGATAATTCGAAGGATTCATAAACAGTTGTAAAGGAATCTATAAATATGACTGATATGAATTTTACAGCAACGTCTACCACAAACACGATCTGTCTTTCGATCGTAGTTCCTATATATAATGTTTCGGCGTTTCTTGGCAAGTGCATTGATTCCCTGATAAGGACTGCAGGCATAGAACGGACTGAGATAATACTTGTTGATGATGGTTCGACTGACGATTCAGGGACGATAGCTGATTCTTATGCTGAAAAATACAGTTATATTTCCAGTTATCATAAAGAAAACGGTGGCCTTTCCGATGCAAGGAATTATGGCCTTGCGCTTGCCAAAGGCAGATATGTTTTCTTTTGTGATTCAGACGATATGGTTATTTCGGAAAGTTTTGGCAAAGTATTAACGTACATGTTGAAAAGTGATGCGGAAGTTATCTTGTGGAATGGTGTAACAGTTGATGAAAATGATGAATGCATTGATTCGGTTTTTAGGATAATACTCACTCATGAAGGAATGGAACCTAACAGAGTGATGTCCGGGGTCGATGCTTTGATCGAACAGATCAAAGACCATGGGAAATATGCCATGACAGCATGGCTTAAGGCTTGTAATCGAGAATTCCTTTTGAGCAATAAAGTGCTTTTTGATCCTGGATTAATTCATGAAGATGAACTGTGGACCCCTAAATTGCTTTTATGCGCATCGCGAGTTATATATTTGAAAGAAACCGCCTATTGCTACAGAATCAGGAAAAACTCCATCATGGAATCATCCTTGAATGGGCAGGAAGCGCATGCGCAAGCACTTGTATACATTATGAACTCGTTGTATCAATTGTATAAATCACATTCTATTGGAAAGAAAAGCAAGTTTATCTTGTTGGCTAATTGGGCTAACACGTATATGTGGGAAATAGTTGATTATGATTTGTATAAGTACGAATGTCGAAAAAATATCGTACGTTTCGATCTGCTGTGTGAGGCCAAAGGATTCAAAAACAAGATAAAGGGTCTGATGCTGTTTTTGTTTGGCTTTAAAACTTTTTGTGCGTTTTTTACCGACAGACGTAAAGCAAGGATGAATGAAAAATGATACCTAAGGTCATACATTATTGCTGGTTTGGAAATAAACCTATGCCTCGGTCTTCCGAAAAATGCATTGCGAGTTGGAAAAGGTTTCTCCCTGAATATGAGATAATGGCTTGGGATGAAAGTAATTTTGACGTAAGCTGCAATGATTATGTTAAAGAAGCATATGATGCACGGAAGTGGGCTTTTGTAACGGATTATGTCAGATTGTATGTTCTGGTCAAATTTGGAGGGGTTTATATGGATACGGATGTTGAAGTGATTAAACCTTTAGATCCGTATCTTGAGTACAAAGCGTTTTCGGGTTTTCAAACTGATACTGAAATTCCTACGGGCGTAATGGCTTGTGAGAAAGGATTTCCCTTTTTTGTTGAACTTTTGAAGGACTACGATGGCAGGAGATTTATAAAGGAAGACGGTACTTACGATGAAAAATCAACGAATGTTGATGCGATAACGGAAGCGGGTTTGCGAAAAGGATTATTGCTGAATAATACTTTCCAGATTGTAGACAACTTTGCTCTTTTCCCAAAGGATTATTTCTGTGCAAAAGATTATAGGACCAGAAAAGTCATGGTAACGGAAAACACGGTTGCTATTCATCATTTTACTGGTAGTTGGATCAGTTATGATGAAAGATTGGAAAACCGGATACTTGAAAGGACCATAAAATGGAATGCCGCATCTTTTGGACGACTGATAACGGCACCAATTCGTGGAATGCGAAGAATGAAGTGGGCATGGCATGGAAGTCGGTTATACAGAAAATTGACAGGGAAAACAGGAGACGGATCATGAACGAAACCCGTCGGAATCCTGGCTCTTCGATTG
>CACYDC010000323.1 GCA_902773025.1 uncultured Ruminococcus sp. | reverse complement strand
TAAAAAACGAGGAATATGTCATTGAACAGCTCAGGCTTATACGTTCTATTCTCGGACTCATTGATCCGAAGCAGCAGCTTGTATATCTGCCTGACAACAGCAGTGAGGACCATTATGTTTTTCACCAGTATCACGGCTCACTTCGTCTGTACGGGTCCGTTGTTTCAGTCAATGTTGATCCTGAAACCGGGCTTATATGCTATGTAGATTCCGCTGTTACTACCGAAGATATTCTCAAGAAAATAAAAAATACTGATATTCTCAGCAAAACAGAAATAAACGAAAAATACAAAAACGAATATCCCGGAATTACTGCTGACGAGCTTATTCTTTGGAACATGAACGAATACAAGGATTCGCCTGTTCCGGCATATATTGCTAATACTGATGAAATAATGTACATCATCAATGCTTCTGACGGAAAAATCATAGACAACTGGTCCACTATTATTGATTAACTGTACAAAAAGCTGCCGCATTATGTCTTAAGGACGCTTCTGCGGCAGCTTTACTATTAATTATCATTTCAAAAATGAATCAGTTCTTATTACTATACAAAATGATTTTCGTTTTATTATCTGCTAAGAGTGGGTCTGTCATAATAACAGCAATATTTTTTCCTTCAACATCTTTGACATTATTTTTTGTTTTTACTACAGTCCCCTTTTCAATCCATGTACTGATACCGTTAATATACTTTGAAAGAAATACTTTTGAATCCTCGATCTTATACTTACCTTCTGAAACGATCGGTTCTTCATGCTTATCACATTCCACTGTAAATTTATACCTTCCGTTTGAAGAAAACTCAAATTTGTAGTTTGTTTTATTGCCGCACTCAGGACAATTTACATTATAAGCTTCCCACACGGCTGGATTTTCATCATCAGGTGCAGTGCTTAGTATCACAGACATATTACTTAAATGTTTCATTTCCTGATCTACATCCTTATATCCCTTTATCTGACGATACAGTTCAAGACATTTACCGTATTCAAGTTTTCCGTATGCCCTTTTTGCAAGAAGATATGTACACTCTGTTTTCTTCTCCTTGCTTTTTTTGTAATCTCCAAGTATTTCAAAAGCCGCCGAAGCATTATACAGATGATTAGCGCTAAACTGTTCTTCGCCGTATTTATACAACTGCTCCATGCATTTTTTCATTTCCTCGCTGTTTTCCTTTGTTTTTCCAAGCTCGGAATAAGTGTTGTATGCATCAAGCAATTCACCTTCTTCAATATATTGTTCTGCAAGACTAAGCTTTGAATCCAGATAGTATTTTTCTGAATCCATATATTCCTTGACGCTTTCAAAAAGCCCGGCCGCTTCTTTCATATCTCCTGCATAGAAAGACTTCATTGCCTTGCTGTATACACATTTTTTCTTCAGTTCATCACTGTCAAGATAACCATTGAGCTGATCAAACTTTTTTATCGCTTCATCAAATTTCTCATCGTTCATTGCCGAAACAGCTCTGTTATATCTGATATACGGCACCCCAAAGGTATACACAGCGAAACTTCCACCCAACAATATAGTTATTGCAAATACAACGAAAAAAGTTATCCTTGCTTTTTTTCTGCTTTCAATCTTTTTATTCTGCTTAGCATAATCCTCTTTTCTTTTTCTGAATTCTTCCCTTTGTTTTTCCTTATCTGCTCTTTCCTTAGCGGCAGCCTCTCTGCGGACTTTTTCAGCCTCAAGAGTTCTCTGCTTTTCCTGTTCCTTCAGAAGGTCCTTCTGAGTATTATGCTTCAGCCACTCTCTTTCAACACCGCATCCGCTGCACAAAGCCTCATCATTCCAGTTAAGCGTACCGCAGGCACACATCCAATGCATATCATCAAATACAGGATAATGAATAAGTTTTGTATGGTCATAATCCCTTTTCGCGCAATTATCAAGAAACTGCCTGTGCAGATTTCCCATAACATTATATATGCTTTCCTGTTCAAGGTTTATGTTAAACCTTGTTTTGCTTTCATTTACCCATGTATCGCCGCTGACTGTAGTAACTGTCTTTAGAACAAATTCTATATTTCTTGTTTGAGAATTTTTTATTTTGATAGGTGTTTCCATTCCGAAAACACCGTTACGGGGAATATCAAGATTTGCATACCGATAATTCTCTATAACCTCAAGCTGACGTCTGACAGAATCATAACATATCAGATCGAATACAACCTCTCTGATATGCTCCGGCTGAACATTAAGCATTTTGCTGTACGCAAAGATAGCCCCCGCGCTAATATTAAGCTCCAATCTCATCGTACAAAGCGCCACAGGAGAACCGCTGAACCACAGATGGATATTCTTTTCTTCAAGCAGCTGCTTTCTTTCTTCCCTTGCCATAATCCCACTCCCAGATCAAATACACTCATAACAAACCCATTTTAAAACTAAAATGATGATATTAATTCTAATACTTTTATTGCAATATGTCAATAATTCATAGATATAAAAAACATTTTTGTACATTTGTTTAAAAAAATTATAGTTATTTGTTTATTTTAACGCTTGAAATCGAAACATTAAAAATACATAAGATAAAATATTGAAAAAAACGGCGTTATAATTTATAATTGTATATATCAATTCAGGAGAGGTGAAGGGATTTACCCGGACTTATGGAAATAAGAATAATTAGCGCATCTGACATTACAGCTGCGGTAAAAAAACTGTATATGGACATGAATTATTATATCGGCGATGATATAATGCACGCATTAGAAAAAGCCAAAGACTGTGAAAGCAGTCCTATCGGGAAAAATGTACTTTCTCAGCTGATAGAGAATAACCATATCGCGGCAAAGGAAGAAGTACCGATATGTCAGGACACAGGCATGTCCGTATTATTCATTGAATATGGCGAGAGAGTGGCAATTGACGGCGGAAGCTTTGAGCAGGCTGTGCAGGATGGTGTCAGACAGGCATACATTGACGGTTATCTGCGAAAATCCATTGTTGACGATCCCGTTTTTGAAAGGATCAATACTAAAGACAACACCCCTGCTATAATCTATACAACGATCGTACCTGGAGATAAAATAAAGATCCTGGCCGGATGCAAGGGTTTCGGAAGCGAAAACATGTCTGCAATAAAAATGCTGACACCATCTGCCGGACTTGAGGGAGTAAAGAAATTCATTCTTGACACTGTAAACTATGCAGGCCCGAATCCATGTCCGCCGATAGTAGTAGGTGTAGGCATAGGTGGAACATTTGAAAAGGCTGCAATGCTTGCAAAAAAAGCAACGCTGCGTCCCATTAATACCAGCAATCCTGACGAGAGATATGCCGCGCTCGAAAAAGAGCTTCTTGACGAAATAAACAAGACAGGCTATGGCCCGGCAGGACTTGGCGGAGATAACACGGCGCTGGGAGTCAATATCGAATATTTCCCGACACACATAGCAGGCATGCCCGTTGCGGTAAATATCTGCTGTCATGCGGCAAGACATAAAGAAACTGAAATATGAGGAGTGACAATAATGGCAAAGAAAATCACTTTACCGCTTACCGACACTGATATAGAACAACTGAAAGCAGGCGACAGTGTACTCATCAGCGGCTCAATGCTTACAGGAAGAGATGCCGCGCACAAAAGGCTGTTTGAACTGATCGAAAAAGGTCAACCGCTTCCTGTTGACATAACCGGTGAACTTATATATTATGTAGGACCTGCGCCTGCAAAGCCGGGCCACGCTGTCGGACCTGCCGGACCGACCTCAAGCTACAGGATGGACAAATATGCCCCTGCTCTGCTCGACCGCGGACTCAGGGGAATGATCGGAAAAGGCGCAAGAAACCAGGATGTTATCGACTCAATGATCAAAAACGGCTGTGTTTATTTTGCTGCTATAGGCGGAGCGGCCGCGCTGATATCTCACAGCATTAAAAAAATTGAAGTACTCGCATATGAAGATCTTGGGACTGAAGCAATCTACCGTTTTTATGTGGAAGATTTTCCTGCGATAGTAGCTATTGATTCCAAAGGAAACAGTGTACTTGCCAAAGGAAATAAAAACCAATAAACAATAATAATCGTGCAGGTAAAAGCCATAACAGCCTTACCTGCACACTTTTTTGCAATAAAAATCTGATCTTCGTTCATGAATATCAGTCCAGAAAATCCTTGAGCTTTTTACTTCTGCTCGGATGACGAAGCTTACGCAGCGCCTTTGCTTCTATTTGTCTTATACGTTCACGTGTAACATTGAATTCTTCGCCGACCTCTTCGAGCGTTCTTGCCCTGCCGTCATCAAGGCCGAATCGAAGTCTTAATACCTTTGCTTCACGAGGCGTAAGGGTACTCAGAACCTTTGCAAGCTGTTCCTTCAGAAGCAGCGCTGAAGCCGCCTCCTGCGGCGCCGGCGCGTCATCATCGGGAATAAAATCTCCGAGATGGCTGTCCTCTTCTTCACCTATTGGTGTTTCCAATGATACCGGTTCCTGTGATACACGCATTATATCTCCGACCTTATCAACGGGCATTCCAAGATATTCAGCTATTTCATCCGCCGAAGGCTCATGCCCGGTCGTATGTAAAAGCTGACTGGAAGCTTTTTTGACCCTATTTATCGTTTCCACCATATGCACCGGAATTCGTATTGTCCTTGCCTGATCGGCGATCGCACGGGTAATAGCCTGTCTTATCCACCATGTCGCATAGGTAGAAAACTTGAATCCCTTTGTGTGATCAAATTTGTCAACCGCCTTGATAAGTCCCAGATTGCCCTCTTGTATGAGATCAAGAAACTGCATACCTCTGCCCATATATCTCTTAGCAATACTGACAACCAATCTCAGATTTGCTTCTGACAGACGCTGTTTTGCCTGTTCATCTCCGCTTGATATACGGATAGCTATATCGGTTTCCTCTTCATTTGTCAGAAGCGGTACCCTGCCTATTTCCTTAAGGTATATCTTCACGGGATCGTCTGTATTATAGTTATCAGATACATCTGTTTCTTCTTCGATATTTTCATCTGACTCACCAATCAGGTCCAGTTCTGAATCATCGAGGATTATATCTTCTATGCTTTCTACGATCTCTATGCCGTTTGTTTCAAGTGAATCATAGAATTTTTCCATCTGCTCAGCATCTATATCCATTTCACCGATCGCATCAAGTATTTCCTTATTGCTGAGCCTGCCCTTGGATTTTCCCAGTTCCGTAAGTTCCTTCAGCACAGTTCTTTTATCGGGCTGTGTTGTATTTGTCATTTTTATTCCTCCCGGATTTTCCTATGTTCTGCTGCGATAATCCCGTCATCAGTTTCCGAGATGCTTCAACGCATCCTCTTCAAGATTTCTGATAACTTCGATATCCTCGTCAAGAACCTCCGCTATTTCCTCTGCTGTCATTGCTTTATTTCCATCTACGCCGTAACGCATAGAAATAACCCTTGCTTCCTTTTCCGGCAAAGCCGAAAGCATCTGTGACACCTGCATCGAAAGCTGTTTTTCAGCATCGCTTTTTTCTGTCTGCTGCTGTTGCTGCTCATATTCCTTTAACGCAGCGTCAGCATTTCCGCCTTTATCTTCTGCTTTAGCCTTTTCCAGAGCATCAATAGCCTGCGCAACTCTTTCCTCTGAAATACCAAGCGAAGCAGCGATAGCCGATACTGAAGGCTTTTTACCGCTTTTCCCGATAATCCTTTGTTGTCTGATCACTGCGGCGATATCTTCGGCCAGACCGGTCGGAAGCTTAACGGCAGACGGTTCGGCGCTTGTCAGCTTCAGCAGATAACGGTATATTCTGAATGAAGCATAGCCTGAAAATGAGGTTCCGGAAGAAGCATCGAATTCCTCTGCTGCCGCCATCAGCTCCACATTTCCTTCCTGAACAAGGTCCAGAAAAAGAGCATTTCTCCCCAAAAGCTTATACGCAGCAATAACAGGGATATAAAGACTGCCTTCTATAAGTCTTTCCGCCGCCTGATCATTTCCGTCTGCTATTTCATAGATCAGATCCGTTTCCTCGGCAGGAGTAAGCATTCCTATCTCAGCAAGATCATCAAAATACAGTCTGACCGGATCCTTGGCGCCCGTATTTCCCGAAAACATCTCCTTTTCTATATCGCAGCTTCTTATTTCTTTAAGCAGTTCTCTGAGATTATGCTTTTCCGGAATGAATTTTTCACCGGCAGCGATATCTACTCTCATTTCGCGGAATTCTTCCAAAAGCCCTTTGATATCCTCCTCGGAAAAATCCTCAAATGCAGCAAGCTCCATAAGTTCATCAATATATACCTGTCCCCTGCTTTGCGCCGCGGCAATTATCGCAGCTCGGTATTCAGTTAATCCATATTCCATTTCATTCATTCCTCATAGATCATTCTATTTATCAATACTCATATTGATATTATCACTGTAAAAAAGTAATATGCTGTTTACTTAAGCTTTTTACTTCTGCTCGGGTGACGCAGCTTGCGAAGTGCTTTAGCCTCGATTTGTCTTATCCTCTCTCTTGTTACCTCAAATTCATCTCCGACCTCTTCAAGAGTCCTGGGTCTGCCGTCATCAAGTCCGAAACGAAGTCTTATGACCTTTTCCTCCCTGGGGGTAAGTGTAGACAGAACAGAATTAAGCTGTTCCCTCAGAAGCGCCTGCGCTGCTGCCTCCTGAGGTGTAAGTGCCGATTCATCCGGGATAAAATCACCAAGATGGCTGTCCTCTTCCTCACCGATCGGTGTTTCAAGAGATACCGGCTCCTGGGACGCTCTTATTGCTTCTTTGATTTTTTCAATAGGCGTATTAAGATAATCCGCAATTTCCTCGAGGGACGGTTCATGTCCGTTTTCATGCAGCAGCTGACTCGAAGCCTTTTTTATCTTGTTTATAGTTTCGCCCATATGTACCGGTATGCGAATAGTCCTTGCCTGATCCGCTATTGCGCGTGTGATTGCCTGTCTGATCCACCATGTTGCATAGGTTGAAAACTTGAAGCCCTTGGTGTGATCGAATTTTTCAACTGCTTTCATCAGTCCCAGATTTCCTTCTTGTATCAGATCAAGAAACTGCATACCTCTGCCGAGATATCTTTTCGCAATACTTACCACAAGTCTTAGATTTGCTTCAACAAGGCGCTGGCTTGCATCATCATCTCCTGAAAGTATCCTGCCTGCAAGTTCGCCCTCCTCCTCAGATGTCAACAGCGGAACACGTCCTATTTCTTTCAGATATATCCTGACTGGATCATCCGTTGTGACCACAGTATCTGATACAGATGAATCATTATCATTTTCTTCCTCCTCTGCTATATCTGCAAGTTCGGCATCATTAATAATAATGTCATCCATTGTTTCAACGATCTCAACTCCGCTTGATTCAAGCATATCATAGAAATGCTCCATTGATTCAGGATCAATATCCATCTCGCCTGTTGCGTCGAAAATTTCTTTATTTGTCAACTGACCCTTATTTTTTCCCAATTCAATAAGATCCGTAAGTACATTTTTCTTTTCAGGCTGCTGATTGCTCATAATGTTCCTCCTTTGCGATCACTATACGATCTGCCATGATTAGATTTTGC
>CACYDC010000322.1 GCA_902773025.1 uncultured Ruminococcus sp. | reverse complement strand
CGGCGGAGTGCCTCCGCAGTCGTGTTCGGCGGAGTGCCTCCGCTGTCGTGTTCGCGATTCCGTTCGCTTCGCTCACTGCGTGATTAGCGTAAACAAGTTGCTCCCGCGGTGCTGATTTTTTAGCGTAATAAAATATAAGTCATGCGGTAGTGCGCTGAATTATTTGTATCCTCAGCCGTTATATTCAGACCAACTGCCTTTGAGATATACAAATTTGGTACTTTCGCTTCCTTTGCCTTTTTTAGGCTTTTGCGACAGATCTATCTTGTAGACCATGCCGGTATTTTCGTTTACTTTGTATACGATATCCCTTGTCTGATATGCTGTGACACCTTTTTTTACTTCATCATCAGTTATTCCGGAGTCGAAAATTATATTACCGGCACCTTCAGGTGCAACTATCCTGTAGATATCAGTGCCTTCTATCTGTTCCATTTTCATGCCGGGCCATCCGGTTTCATAGAAACCTCCTGTGATAATATTGGTACTGAAGCTTTCATCGCCCCACCAGAAGGCATATACATTTTCCCATTTTGTTTCGCTGTTGTCGTAGTATACGAAATTATTCTTATCCTTCAGACGAGGATCATTTTCATCTATTTTAATTTCTGTAACAACATTATTTCTCATATCTGTTCTGTCTTTATATTCAATTTCTGCGCCGAAATCCAAAGCTTCGACCCTTTGCATGAAAAAGGCCTGCAAAAACTCAGAAAAAACATTTCTCCAGAAAAGTATAAGATGTGTTCCGCGTTCATACTTGTTATACACGATCTTATCCTGCGGATAATTCTTTTCTGCAAGCGTTATGTACATTTTTTCCATAACATCGCCGTTGTCAAAGCCATAACTGCCGGCATAAAAATACAGGAACGGTGCATTATCGGATTTAATGTTTTTGTCGAGAAAGCTGTTCCATACTTTTTCGTCATAAACGCCAAAGGTTGCAGACATCACCCCTCCGGTGCTGAATTTATCCGGATGAGCAAGTACCGTATAGAAAGTTTCAAGTCCTCCCAATGAAGAGCCAACCAAGGCATTATGCTTTGCGTCAGTATATACGTTATATTTGTGTTGAATATACGGCATTACGGTATCGCAGACAAAATCAGCAAATTCGTTGCCAAATTTTTTAGAATCTATTTTGAACTCATCCGGCATATCGGGGTCGTTATAAAGCTCGCCAAGATCGGGAATAAGCTCATTTTCCCTTGATTCGCCGTCGGTTACGATTGATACAATGATAGCCTTGTTATCAGTAACAGACATCATTCCTGTAACGCTTTCTGCGATATTCCAGGATTCCTTGTCGTTATCCATACCTCTGTCCAAGCCCTGAGTAAGAACGCTTTGGCCGTCAAAAGTATATATAGTGGAATATTTTTCCGAAGATTTTGCATCATAATCAGCAGGTGTCCAGATATATATTGTTTTTTCATAATCACGAAAACGGAGTTTTGCAGTTTCAAAAGAAGGATCGTATTTCAGATCCAATCCCTCTGCATAGGGGAGAAGCGGATCATAGGAAAAATTGGGATCATCTTTAAGATACCAGCCGGCTACAAAGCTGTTAAAAGCGACATCCTTGCTTTTCAGCTTGTTGCCGTAGTTAAGGTGGACCATATTATATTTTTCTGTATCAGCCTGACATGTATAGATCAATCCGTCATCAGTTTCCTTACTTTTTGTCATCACTATATCTTCGGTCGCGCCGGAAATGGAATTGGAAAAGGTTGCTGTCATGCTGTCATTTTTCAGACTATCGCAGATAAGCAATGTATGCATTTTTTTATCCGGGGTCTGCACATCAGTACTTTCCTCAGTTTTGCTTTCTTCGGATTTACTTTCCTGAGGGCTTTCGGATTCATTTTTGGTTTCATCTTCTTTTTGGCTTTCCTGCGCGCTTGTATTGCTTGTTTTGGAAGATGTATCTTTTTCGTTGTTTTTTGAGTTTCCGCAAGCTGTAAGCATAGGAAGACAAAGTCCAAGTGAGAGAATGATTGCAGTTGTTTTTTTGATCTTCATTTTGATTCCTCCTCGTATTATTATAATTAAAATTAATAATGATCCGGGGATACTGCGCGCCATTTATTCCTACCCTTTAATGACTATGATATCATTGTTCATGAAGAAATGCAACACCTGTATGCGCTGTAAATAGCAAAACATAGGCCGGTTCGCTGGCAAAAAAGTACTTTACATTTTGCAAAAAGAGTTGTAAAATTATTGTATAAATTTGTATGCGTTCAGTCGCATGGATTGGAGAGAAGTAAAAATGAGCAAAATTATGGTTGAAATGTCCGCACGTCATGTGCATGTAACTCAGGAGGCACTTGAGGTTCTTTTCGGCAAGGGCGCAGAACTGACTAAGAAAAAGGATCTTTCTCAGCCGGGCCAGTTCGCTTGTGAGGAAAAAGTAAAAATCGTTGGTCCTAAGGGAGAATTAGTTGCTTCTATCCTCGGTCCTGTACGTAAGGATAACCAGGTCGAAGTATCTCTCACGGAAGCTCGTAAACTCGGTATCGCCGCTCCGGTAAGAGAGTCCGGAGATGTCGCAGGTACTCCCGGTTGTAAGCTTATCGGTCCGGCCGGTGAGATAGATATAGACCATGGTGTTATCGCTGCAAAAAGACATATCCACCTTACTCCGGAGACTGCTGCCGAGATCGGCGTTCAGGATAAACAGATCGTCAGCGTTGCTGTCGGCGGCGAAGGCAGAAAGCTTGTTTTCGGTGACGTTGTTGTACGTGTAAGCGTTAATTTCGCGCCGGCAATGCATATTGATACAGACGAAGCTAATGCTGCCGGAATTGCAGGAACTGTAGACGGTGAAATTATTCTTTGATCGGTATTTTTAAACAACAGGATCCTCCGGAAACAGTACTACACTGTTTTCAGAGGATCTTTTTTTCAGTTATACTATCCGTATATATTTTATTTTGTTTCGTTCAAAAGAAAAAACGCCTGCGGAGCTTGCCGCAGACGCATTGGGTATAAACCCTTTATTACTGGCGAGCCTCGATATAGCTTACGAGATCCTCAACAGTTTTTACCTTTTCAACATCCTCATCCGGTACTTCTACACCGAACTCATCGTCAATTGTCATAAGAAGATCAACAACATCAAGGGAATCGGCACCAAGATCATTAATGATGGAAGTTTCGGGTGTGATGGTATCTTCCTCTACATCAAACTGCTCGCTGAGAATTGATTTAACCTTTTCAAGTACCATAATATAGTCCTCCTAAAAAATAAAATATAAAAGATCAATAAAAAATTGTGCGCAGCTTCTATCGTATTATGGACAAGAAGCCATCGTTTGTGTTACAATAGTTACGGATGAAGCTGACTCTTGTTAGCACAATTTTTCTATACTCAAATCTTATAGGTTATTTATCGATTTGTCAATATAAAAGTTTTAAATTTTATGATTTTTTCAATAATTCTAAAAAAATTATAAAATTATTGTCAATATCATATCGCTTTGTATATAAAACAGGAGGAATTTTTATGTCAGAAAGAAATTTTGCCGTAATTGGACACCCTATCGGCCATACAATGTCCCCTTTTATCCATAAAAGATTATTTGAACTGTCCGGATGCAAGGGTATATACAACGTAATTGACGTTGCGCCGGAAGAATTTCCGGCCAGAATAAGTGAGCTTGACGAATTATGCGGATATAACGTTACAATTCCGGATAAGCAGGCAATTATACCATTTCTTGATAAATTGGACCGCAAAGCAGCCTTGTACGGCTCTGTCAATACTGTACGCAACGGTGATGTACGCGAAGGCTTTACCACTGATCCTGATGGTTTCCTTAAGGCGCTGGCGGCTGCGAATATACCCTTTGAAGGAAAGGTAACGATTATCGGATGCGGAGGTGTTGCAAGAACGTTTGTATACGAAGCAGCACTGGCCGGCTGTGACATTACAATCGCTGTGCGTCCCGAGGATGTATCCGTCAGGGATGCTCTTGCACTCGAGGTAAAGGAAAAAATACCCGGTTCATCTGTAAATGTGTGTACTATACCGCAGATTGAGGAAAACAGTATAAGTACCGATCTGCTTGTTAACGCAACACCGGTCGGAATGTATCCTAAAATCGACTTTATGCCCGTTTCAGAGAAAACCATAGACCAAAGCAAATATGTATTTGATGCGGTTTATAATCCGCTTGAAACAAAACTTGTACAAACAGCAAGGGCAAACGGTAAAAGAGCTGTCGGCGGAATGGCAATGCTTGTATGGCAGGCGGTTGTTTCTCATGAGATATGGGATGGAGCAGAATATAAAAATGAGGACATCGAACAATTGGTTGAGGATAGCGCAAAGGAATTGAAAAAACTATTCTGAGCTTATCTGTACAGAAAATGGAGAAAAGAAAATGAAAATGAAAAATATTGTCCTGTGCGGATTTATGGGATGCGGGAAAAGTACTGTCGGCGCATTGCTTGCTAAAAAAACAGGAATGGCATTTGTGGATCTGGACAGCTATATAGAAAAAAAAGAAAAAATGACAGTCAGCAAAATATTTGAAACCGGCGGAGAAAGCTATTTCCGCAGTCTTGAACGACAAGCAGTCGAAGAAATATCTTTAAAAAACGGAATGGTGCTTGCCGCAGGCGGAGGAACTCTGACATTCAGAGAAAATGTTGATACACTGAAAAAGAACTGCCTTATCGTATTACTTGATCTTCCGGTAGAAACCGTTGCTTTAAGGCTTGAAAATGATACAACAAGACCCTTGCTGCACAGACCGGACAAGGATCAGGTAATGCGGGAATTGTATGAAAAACGATTACCGCTTTATAAAGCAGCTGCGGATATAGTTATTGATGCAGATCGTTCTCCTATGCAGGTTTGTATGGATATTATTAATAATATATAGCCATAAACGAAAAGCAATGCTTTTAACAATCCGCCGTTTATCGTTATACGACCAGTCTGCCGTTAGGCATGGAATGCTTTGTTTTGTGGTTTTTAATTTTATAAATCTATTGACATGTTGATAAAAAAATTGTATTATATACCTATGCTATATGTAAAATGCTATGAGGGGAAGGAGTAGTACCTTTAAACTGTGCAAAGAGAGCCGTAGATGGTGCGAAAACGGCGGCAGTAAGGTATGAAGGTAGTCCCGGAGCAGCAATGCCGAACCTCGCAAGTCAGTAAGCATTGCCGTGCGCCGCCCGTTAATGCGGAGAGTATTCGACAGTTTATACTGTCCGATATGTTTTATGCCATATAAGAGTGGTACAGCGGGGCATTTATCAGCTTCGTCTCTTTGTCATAAGAGGCGGAGCGTTTTTTATTCAGTATTTTCTAAAATTAAGGGAGGAATTAAAATGAAACTAAATGGTTCAGAAATTATTGCAGAGTGTCTGCTTGAACAGGGAGTAGATACCGTTTTCGGTTATCCCGGCGGCGCAGTACTCAATATCTATGATGCGCTTTACAAATACAGCGACAGGATCACCCATATTCTTTCTGCTCATGAACAGGGCGCTGCCCATGCTGCTGACGGTTATGCGCGCACTACCGGAAAATGCGGCGTTGTTATAGCAACATCCGGCCCGGGCGCTACAAACCTTATTACCGGCATAGCAACCGCTTATATGGATTCAGTCCCTATGGTAGCAATTACAGGCAATGTATCAAACGATCTGCTCGCGCGCGACAGCTTCCAGGAAGTGGATATATGCGGTATTTCTATGCCAATTACAAAGCATAACTTTATTGTCAAAAATATTAAGGATCTTGCCAATGTTATACGCAAGGCGTTTAAAATTGCAATGAGCGGCAGAAAAGGTCCTGTACTTATAGATATCCCAAAAGATGTTACAGGCGCAGTTTATGAGTATGAACGTGAAACTTGTGCGGAAATAGTTAATACGATGCTTTCTTCTCAGTCTGATTTTGAAGAAGCAGCAAAACTTATTGCTGAATCCGAACGCCCGATGATATATATGGGCGGAGGTGTAGTAAGCGCAGATGCTGAAAAGGAACTTATGGAATTTGCCGAAAAGATCGACTGCCCGGTTGCGACTTCAGTAATGGGACTTGGCGGATTTCCGTGCTCCCACAGGCTGTTCATGGGCACAATAGGTATGCACGGTGGATACGAAACAGGCAAGGCAACTGATAACTGCGACCTGATAATCACTGTTGGCGCAAGATTTTCTGACCGCGTTGCCGGCGACAGAGAAAAATTCGGCAAAACAGCAAAGATCATACAGCTTGATATAGACCGGGCTGAGATCAATAAAAACGTAAAAATAGATTCATACCTTCTGGGAGATCTGAAGGATACACTTGCAGAACTGACGAAGGTGAGCGAAAAGGCTGAACACAATGAATGGACTAAGCAGGTTGCAGAATGGGGCAAAAACAGCGCTGTGACAGAAACGCCGAAATCAGACAACTATGCGCATCCCTACCATATCATAGAAGCAGTACGTAAGCTTACGGATGATAATGATATAATCGTTACAGATGTAGGCCAGCATCAGATGTGGGTATCTCAGAAATACCGCTTTGAAAAGCCGAGAACATGGTGTACTTCCGGCGGACTTGGTACAATGGGTTACGGCCTTGGCGCATCAGTCGGGTCGGCAGTAGCGCACCCGGACAGAAAAGTTGTACTCTTTACAGGTGACGGCAGTTTCCATATGAATCTTAATGAGCTTGCAACCGTATGCTCATATAATCTGCCGATAAAGGTAATCGTAATGAATAATACCGTACTCGGAATGGTAAGACAATGGCAGAAGCTGTTCTATGGAAAACGCTTCTCTCAGACTGATCCTCACAGAAAGACAGATTTTGTAAAGCTTGCTGAAGCTTTCGGCGTAAAGGGCATGAGAATTCATAACGATGACGATGCCGAGGAAGTGCTTTCAGAAGCCTTCAGAACAAACGAACCGGTAGTAATAGACTGTAGGATATCTCCGGATGAAAATGTTCTTCCGATGATTCCGCCCGGAAAAACGGTAGATGAAATGATAACTGAAATGGAGTGATAATAATGGATAATAAACAGATAATCGGACTATTTGTACACAATCACCCTGGTGTGCTTCTCAGAGTTACAAGTCTGATCTCAAGACGAGGATTCAATATTGACAGCCTTACTGTCAGTCCTGCCGGAGTTGACGGTTATTCAAGAATGACTATAAGAATCAACGGAGATGATAATCAGGTAGATCAGTTTATTAATCAGATGATGAAAATTGTAGATGTAAAAAAAGCAGAAGTACTCCCCGAAAATTCATCAGTTGCCTCTGAATTAATTCTTATAAAAACGAGCACGGACGGCCACGACAATAATGATATTCTTGCAGTTACATCCAAATATCATGCTTCTCTTGTCAATTTAGGAGATCATTCAATGACATTCCGCGCAAGCGGCAAGCCTGATGAGATAGATACTCTCGTAAAGGAGCTTGACGAATTCGGAATTCTTGAGATGGCGCGCACCGGAATAGCTGCTCTTGAAAACGGCGACAAAACTCTTAACAACTAATCAGTAAAATGATAAATTCAATTAGGAACGGCAGAGTACAGGCTGCTGTTCCTTATTTTTTGCACAAAAACAATGCGAAGAGTTTCCTCTCCGCATTGTGTACAGTGAATTATCTGACTGTATCAGTCTTTTTTGTCCTCAGAATCAGATTTATTATCTTTTTCCGAATTGTTTTCATCGCTGTTGTTTTCATCTTCGGATTTTTTTGCTTCTCTTTCCTCTGATGATTTAAGATATTCTTTAGCCTTTTTGCTTATATCGGCATTACCGATAGAGTCTGCATTATTCAGAAGTGTCCTGAAATCTTCATAGGAATAATTGCCGCTCTGATATTCACTGTTAGCCTTGTCGAGATACTTGTTTGTTAGCGACGCTGCCTGACCCTCTGAAAGTCCCGAACCCTTGACGCTCTTTCTGTAGGTAGCCTGAGCCATAATGGTATTACCATCTCTCAGGTTCTTGTATACTGTGGTCGCAGGACTCTGATTAATAACAAGAATAACAGCTGTTGCGATTATACATACACCTATCAACGAGGACTTTATGATTATAGCAACACTTGATGGTTTCTTATCTTCAGCCGTATTTCCTGTAAATACATTTTTCTTGAGTGATTTTGCTCCGCACTCCGGACAGAATGCATCACTTACACTCATAGATGCTCCACAGCTAAGACACTTCTTGTTATATCTCACTCTGAGAATAATCATTACTATTTCAAAAACCAGAAGGCCAAAAGTAACTATGCTCAGTATTATTACCGCTAACATCGTAGGTGTGAACGGTGTGGTTTCCTTTGCAGTTTCATTTGCACCGGCACTATAGGTTTTATCCACCTTACCGTCACCGTCACTGTCAAGCTGCAGATCAACCTCCTGCTTTTTCTCTGTATTAGTCGATGCAACTGTATCCTTTGTTATCGGAACAGATTTGAATGTACGCACATCAGTATAATTGCCCTGCTCGTCAGGATAGCTGATAGAATAATCCATAGTGCCCTCGCCTGTGCCTTTTATATTGATATCGTATACCTTGTCAGCAGCCAGTCTGAGTATTTTCACAGAATCATCTTTTTGCGCTGTTGTACCGGAGCTTTGCTGTGTATTCCACGTATTTCCTGTTCCCTGTCCGCCCCACGCAGAGCTGCTTTGCTGTGTTCCCCACGCATTGTTTGTTTGTGTCTGGGAGGTACTGCTTTCCTGCGGCGAAGCCGAAGCATCCGCCATGGCTTCCTGAGCAGCTGATGTAATAAACAGTGTTCCGAAATCGGTTCTGGTATTAAGCTTGTTTTTGGATGAACTAAGAGTCTGTCCGTTATATGAAACGCTTACATCTACCGGACAAGCAACACGGATATAGATATATTTTCCGCCGTTTATCTGGTCCGCCATATCACTGAATACTTTTGTAAGTTCGTTATCAGAATCGCTCAATACGAATTCATAATTATCTGAGCTTCCCAATTCATAATAATAACCTTGTGTAGCAATGCTCTGCATCAGCGCCTGACACTTTTTCTTGTCATCACCGTCGATATTATGGAAGAATCCGAGAGAATATATAGTTATATCCTTGTTCTTTACACTGGTTGCAAGACGCTTGATCGGTTCCTCATAATTACCGTTATCGTTCTCTCCCTCGTTCGGATAACCGTCACTCATAACTACGATCATCTTTTTATCGGTATTTGATTTGCTCAGCAGGTCATCGGCAGTTTTAATACCATCATACATATTCGTATTACCGTAGTCGCCAAGACGAGTCACGGATTCTTTGAGCTTAAGCTTGTCGTTTGAATATTCGATAAGCGTAGAAGCTGAATATGAATATGTTACGACACTTATTCTTGTAGAAGGACTTTCATCAAGAATCGTTTCAATAAACTTATCAGCTGCCTTGCGAGTCTGTTCGATTGGTTCGCCCGACATACTTCCCGATACATCAAGAACAAGAACAACATCTCGCGGAGATGAACCAAATTCTGTATAAACATTACATTTATCAGGGTAGGAATCTACCTTCTGATTCTGATCATTATTATTAAGAACCATTGTAAAGGTATTTTTTACATTTTCATCGGCGCTATCGGTTATGGTCACATTGTAAATGCCATTATGCACCTCAGCCGGAATCTGGAATTCAGCGCCGGAAACGTTCTGATCTATAACCGTATTGTTTTTTTCGAACAGTCTGCTCAGCTTGATGTTATAATTTTCATATACCTTGTTATCTTTGCCGTATACTTTTATAGTACCGCCGCTGACAAGAGTCTTGTCAAAGCTTGTAGGTATACCGGCCAGATCGAATGAATCAATAACTGATTCGAGCGCATCGTCATCAAGCTTTTTGGAATCATCCGTAAATCCGCTGTCATAAGCTGCTCTGTTCATCTCAGCGGCACTTTTCTCAATGATAGCCCTGTATTCCTTGAAATCTGTATATTCATCGAGCTGATTCAATGATTCATAGAGTATATCTGCGATCTGATCATTTGTAACCTTTTTGCTTTCCTGAATCTTGAATACAGGATATGTTATCAGTGAAGCTGCATCATACTTATCTGTTTTGAATTCTTCGAATTTATCATAGGTTACACCCGGCTCAGATAATTTGCCGTTTGCATTTTCCCAGTCGCAGTTTCCGTCAAGCTTATTATCCGAAGTATAATCCTCAACAAGCTCACCGAAAATCTGAGCAATACCCTCACTCAGAGCACTCTGCTCTGATTTTTCCTGCTTAGCCGGATCATCGAAGGTACGATCTTTAAGAGAAGTATCATTGAAAATAATACCCTGGGCAAAAAGATAACCCATCTGTTCGGGATCAGAAAGTGTACCTTCCGCTTTATCACCGATAATTATGTCACCGTTTGCACGGATAGCGGCATTATCCGAAACCTTCATCTTATCCTTGCCGTCATAGAAATCAGTTGCTTTTACATATGCCTTTATAGGTTCGTCATTATTTTTGATACCCTTTCTTAAAAATTTATATCTGAAGAAATCATATGTTTTTTCAAGATTATCAAGAGTATCAAGCGCGATAGTATCAGGTTTTGATCTTTTCGGGTTCCATTCATATACATCGAGTTCAGACATAGTATCTATATCAAGGACCTTATTTTTTTCCTTGAGCTTATAGACCTGAAGGTTCTTTTCATCATTACGCATGACTGAGCGTTCCTCATTATCTACATAATACTGTGGATTAACGTCTTCAATTTTCTTTTTCACAGTAACAGCAGTAGCCTTTTTATTATCGGGAACGATCTTATCTACATAAGTCTTTGTTCCTTCGATCTTTCCGTTTTCGGCATTTACGGCTGTAAACATATAAAGAGAATCCGAGCCGTTGAGGGTAATGCCGTAGGTATTGTAAAGCTTATAATCTCCGTTTCCTGTTTCAGTCATCTTCAGGCCGTAATTCTGCAGACGGTATTTATCATCTGACAGTCCGTAATCCTTTTTCATCAGGAATTTAATAGCATTTTCCATTACACTATTATCGACCTTTGCTTTTGTCGAAGCATTGATCGGAACATCAAAATGATGACCGCTGATATCAAGGACATTACCGTTTCTGTTAGTTTTTACTATGATTTTTCCGCCAAGAACATTGATATTATCATGAATCTGCTGGAATGTATAATAAATTCCGTTTACCGTATCCTTTGAATCCACATATTTGTATTCCTTATCAACATCCTGTATTCCTAACTCACTGCTGACACTCCTGAGAAGTTTAAAAGCATCGTCCTGATTATTAACAGTTGAATCCTGAACATTCTTTAATATTGCCGGATTAAACACCACATTGCCTGCCTGAGCAACAGCCTGTTTTGCTTTGGCTTCATTTTCACGTTCTTTTTTCACCTGCTTTTGTTCATCGCTTTCACCCTGACCATTTTCGCCGTTTTCTGAAACCGCATAGCTTTTCAGGTTCATATTCATCATATCGTACAGACAAAATGCATCTGTAACACCGCTGCCTGCTATTATAGCAGCGAGGGCGATAGTCAGAAAACGAGGCGGACGCAAGCCACCCTTGTTTTTCATTTTCATTCACTCCTTATTTATTGATTTAGCATCGGAAAATAAAAACACTTCCATAACTACAATAATAATATATTTCTTTCTCAATTGCAAGTAATATTGTTTTTTCGCACGAGAAATAATTCAAATAAAAAGAATTTTTATCATCTTACAAGCAAGTCTGTCAATTATCAAAGTAAACGCAGCATAATCATACTACATGCAACAGACAAAATTTTTACTAAGTTTTAAAAAAAAAGCTTGCATTTTCGTTTTAAATATGATATTATATACGAGTAGCCTGACAGGGCTGTGTGCGCCGGTAGCTCAGCCGGATAGAGTGACTGGCTACGAACCAGTAGGTCGGGGGTTCGAGTCCCTCCCGGCGCGCGATAATTGT